>QZKU01000095.1 GCA_003598085.1 Candidatus Abyssobacteria bacterium SURF_5 | reverse complement strand
CTCCGCTTGCCGCCCGCTTCGCTACCTGCTGTACGAGCAATTAGCAGGATAATCACGTTTCAGATTATAAAGTCAGCCAGGCTTTTCCTGGCACACCAGTGGGCGCGGAGAGCTAAAAAAGAGAATTGATGAGAAATACGGGCTCTCTTAAGATGCTCCTCCGTGCACTTTGCGTCTTTGCGGTTTTAAAGGACTTTTCGAAAGATACCCTTCAACTTTAGTGCCACAATGGTCCCGAAAATCATGGTTTTTGATAAACAGTTCTTTAACTCTTTTCGACGCTTGAACGGCCTCCTATATTCAGGCACAGGGCCATCGATGCTGCATTTGAAACAGCGGATTTGCCTCTTCTTCTCCCGAGGCCGGTAAAAAATTTCACCTATAATATTTAAAACTGCGGAGGATGTCAAGCTGATCGTTCAGCGGCGGAAATTGTCGGGCAACGGATATAAACGTGCTTTCGTTGTGGCTAGCATCGGAACATATTTCCTGTCTTTCAAAACAAGCAGAAAGTATGGGCGAATGAATTCGCACCCGGCAAAGGGATTCGAAAGTATTGCATTTTGCGCCCGTGAAAATCCGCGTAAAGAATGTCAGCCGATGACCTTCATGACCAGCTCATTGATTTGCTCGCCGAATTCGAGGTACACCTGCATGATCTGGTCGCCGTAAAGCAGCGAGAGCAGCGCCGCGAGCGCGAGGTACGGGCCGAATGGGATGTAATCGGTGCGTTTCCTCAGCCGCAGGATGATCAGCGTAATGCCCACGATGGCCCCGAGCGCCGAGCCGAGCATGATCGTCATCAGCGCGAGCTTCCATCCCAGAAACGCGCCCACCATCGCCAGCAGCTTGATGTCGCCGCCGCCCATCCCCTCCTTCTTGAAAACGAGCAGCGAAAAGATCGCCGTGAGGTAGAGGAGACCGCCGCCAACGAGGCAGCCGATGAGCGAATTGAGGAACGATCCCACAACATGGGGCGGGTCCGCCGACAGGAAGAAGAACGAGGAGGGCAAAACGAATTCTCCTCCGGTAAGGCGGGCGGGCAGCAGGCTCAACGCCAACCCAATGAAAATGCCGGGAATCGATATCTCGTTCGGAATGATGTAATGCTTGAGATCGATGAAGCTGATGACCACGAGCGCACTGGCAAAAACGAGGTAAACCACCAGCGCGACCGCATGATCGAATCGCTGCAACAACAACACGAAGAGAATAGCAGTCAGGAGTTCGACAGCGGGATACTGCCAAGAGATCGGCAGGCCGCACCGGCGGCACTTGCCTTGCAGCAAGAGAAAGCTTACGATCGGGATATTGTCGAACCACCTGATCGAAGAGCCACACGAGGGGCAGTGCGACGCCGGCCGCACGAGCGATTTTCCTTCAGGCAGGCGCGCAATGCACACATTGAGGAAACTGCCGATCACCGCCCCCAGGGCGAAAAAGTAGATATTGATAAACAGGCGCAACGCCTCGGGCTGCACATTCATCGTTTCACAGCCGCCGGTGTCGCCGGCTCGCGATGCGCAACGCCTTTGAAGCGCGACGCCCTGCTCGATAACCTGATCCGGATTACCGACCTGGTGTACCTCATGAATTCCTTGAAAAACATCGTTTTGCTCTCACCAGCCGGGCGGTTATCGTAAAATACCGGTATCTCGAGCACGCTCAGCTTCAGGTCCACCATCGCCATCAGAAACCGGATGAAATAGTCGCCATACCCGTAGAAGATATTGTCGAAGGAAAGCCTGTCCAGTATCTCGCGTCTAACCGCAAAAAAACCGCTCAGCTTATCCCTGATCGGGATGCCGAGCACGAAGCGGATGAACAGATTGTAAAGGAAGCTGGCGTAGTAGCGCCACCGGCTCTCCATGCCGCCGCCGTAGAGAAACCGCGAGCCGACCACCACCTCGTAATACTGGATCAGCTTGAGGAACTGCTGGATGTACTTCGGGTCATGGTTGAAGTCGGAATCCATCACGATGATCGTTTGGCCCGAACTTAAGTCGATCCCTTTTCGAATGGCGGTCGCCAGCCCGCGCTCGCCAACCCTCACGTGCAGCCGCACGCGAGCATCCTGTCCGAATTCGCGCCTTACAATTTCGGCGGTGCCGTCGGGGCTGGAATCATCGACAATAATGACCTCGGCGCCCGCAACCGAGTCGAGCGCGTCGAGAATTCGCCTGAGCAAGGGAATGATGTTCTCGCTCTCGTTGTACGTCGGCAGGATGATGGATACCTTCACCGGCTTGTCCTCGATGGTCTCCCACATGAATCTGTCTCTTTCATAATATAGAGAAAATCCTTTTTTTTCAACGATTAAAGGCGCTTTTGCGCGCCGGCGGGGCTTCAGGTTTCCGGTCAGATGATCCCGAGCGCGAGCGCAATGGCGACGCCGGCGAGCATGACTCCGGTGAGGATTTGCACGTTCGCCATGGTCACCTTGCTGATGTACCGCTTGGCCGCCAGCACGCCGAGAAAAGCGGCCCCTATACCAACCAACACCAGCATGCGCTCTCTCGCGCCGCTCAAAGAGGCGAACGCGCCGCCCGCCGCAAGCATTGCATACACAAGAATTCGAGCAGCGTCAACGGTAAGGCCGATGATTGCGTTCGTGCCGACAAACGCCTCGGTGGATATCCCGGCTTTCACCAGGAAAGCCGACCGAAGAGCCCCCTGATGACCCGACAGTCCGCCGAAAAAGCCCGACAGCAGTCCTCCGATGAACAGATGCCGGCGCTGAAAGCTGAGGTCGCGCATCCGCGGCAGAAGCTCGAACAGGGCGAAGCAAAGCATCAACAGCCCGATCAGCAGTTTCAGCGGCGTTATGACCGCCCGCCGGCCGCCAAGTTCATATGTCGCAAGCGGCTCGAGAGAAGAGACCAGCCCCAGCACAGCCGCCCCGGCGAAGGCCGCCGCCACCGCCGGTATCCCGAACTTCAGCACCAATTCACGATCCGCCTTACCGCCGACAACCGCGGTCTTCAGAACATTATTCGCGCCGTGTACCACCGCCGTCGCGGCGACCGCAGCCTCGACCGGCAAAAACAAAGTAAACACAGGCAGCAAAAGCGTGCCCAGCCCAAAGCCTGAGAAAAGCGTGAGCCCCGAAACGAGGAAAGCAGCTATAGCTATGAGAAGGTACTCCATATGCCTCCAAACCAAGACCAATCCATAGGACCAAACGCAGAAGTCAATTATCCCTTGCATTTAAGGAAATAGAACGGGGAGCCTTATTGCCTGAGAAATGGCGTCATTTTTTTGGTTTCTTCTTCGACAGTCTCGACAGCTCCCCGTGCAGTTCGTTGACCTGCCTTTCCACCACGGCCAGTACCGCGCGCCCCTGCTTCGTCAGATAATATTCCTTCCGCGCGCGGGGCCCGCCACCCGGATCTCGCTGGCACCAAAGCCATCCGCGCGCCTCCATACGCGCGAGGATCGGGTAAAGCGTGCCCGGGCTGACATCGTAGCCGTGGCGTCTCAATTCCTGGAGCATCCACTGTCCCACGAGCGGCCCCTCAGCGGCGTGGCAGAGAATGTGCACCTTCCAGAAGGCGAGCAGAATCTCGCGGTTGATTTCATTCATGGTGAATTTCCCCTTATTTACGATAATCGTAAACGAAGAGCGTAATTTTGTCAAGTGTTTCTTTCAGTCGCCTTCTTTCGATACTGGCGCCCGTCGACAGGAATAGCGGAGCGCCAAGAACGCATCTTGTTCTGCGCAGCTTTGATGGTGTAGAATCTGGGAGGAAAAAAACCGCTTTTGCGGGATTTGCGAAACTGATCTCGAAAAAGAACCAATGAGCGAAAACAAGATTCTCCTCATCAATCCGAATCTGATGAAGCCGCCCGTCGCGCCGATTGCAATCGATTATCTCGCGTCAGCGCTGCAAGCGGCCGGTTTCTCCATCGATTTCCTGGACCTCGCTTTTGAAGATGATATCGATACGGCCCTGCGGCGGGCGGCAGAGAACGATTTTTTGTACATCGGAATCACGATCCGCAACGTCGACGACTCCTACTTCGCTACCCGCGATTTTTGTCTCGCCCGCATACGACCCATCATCGAGCGACTGAGACAGCTTTCTGATGCCCCGCTTGTCCTGGGCGGAGTAGGCTACTCGATTTTTCCGGCGGCGGCGCTTGAATATCTGGGCGCCGATTACGGAATTCGAGGTGACGGCGAGGCGCCGGCAATTGCGCTGGGCCAAGCCCTCCTCAAAGGAAATTCCACATCAGAGATCGCAGGCCTTGTATGGAGGCAAGATGGCAATATCCGTCAGAATCCGCCCGCACCGATCGATTTGAACTCGGTGGACCTGACCCAGCGCGAGACAGTCGACAACAAGCGCTATTTCAGAGAAGGCGGCATGGTTGGTTTCGAATCGAAGCGCGGCTGCAGCGGTTCGTGCTCTTACTGCGCCGATCCGCAGGCTAAGGGAACAAATTGCCGGCTTCGCCCGCCGGACGAGGTGGCCCGCGAGCTTGCGGGCCTTGCGGATAGGGGAATCACCTGTTTTCACACCTGCGACAGCGAGTTCAACATACCGCGCTCGCATGCTGCCGACGTGTGCCGGGCGATGATTCGCGCCGGACTCGACGAAAAGATGCGATGGTATGCCTACATGAATCCGGCCTTTTTCGACAAGGAACTGGCGCTGCTGATGAAGAGAACGGGATGCGCCGGCATCAATTTTGGGGCCGATCACTCGAATGCGCTTCTGCTCAAGGCCCTGGGAAGGGCCCACTCCGCCGACTCGCTTCTCGATGCGGCTCGATTATGTCGCGAACAGGATATCGAATGCATGTTTGACCTGCTGCTCGGGTCGCCGGGCGAGACGCCGGATACGCTCCGCGAGGCAATCGACTTCATGAAGAACACGCCCGCCTCTTGTATCGGCGCGAGCCTGGGAGTCAGACTTTATCCGCATACTCCGCTGGCGGATAAATTGCTCCGCCTGCCCGAGCCGCAAAGGGCGGGCATCCACGGACTGGATGGAGACGAGCGCAACCTGCTTCGCCCGGTTTACTACGTGTCTCCGTTCTTGGGAGATGACCCCTACGCCCTGCTTGCGGACGTTGTCGGCGGCGACGACCGCTTTTTCGTTGCTTCGCCTCAGCGCGAAGGCAACGACTACAACTACAATAACAATTCTGTTCTATCCGACGCGATTCGCTCCGGCGAGTCGGGCGCGTTCTGGAATATTCTGCGGCGCATGAAACAGAAGAATAAACCCTGATTGGACGGAGGAACACATGCCATTCTGTTACCTCGAGGGCAGGCGCATATTCTATGAACGGTTTGGAGAAGGCGCGCCGATAGTACTTGTTCATGGAGCGGGGCAGGATACAACCTCATGGCGATATAACATTCCTTTTTTTGCGGAGACTCATGCGGTTTACGCAATCGATCTGCCCGGGCACGGCAAATCGGAGGTCGTGCTGCCGCCGATAAAGAAAACGGAAAAATACGCCCGCTTCGTCTGGGAATTCATCGAGGAACTCGAGATCAGGCATCCCGTGCTGATGGGGCATTCAATGGGCGCCGGCATCTGCATGACGGTCGCCCTCGAACATGGCGAAAACGTCGGCGGTGTTGTGCCCGTTGACGGCGCGGACAAAGTGGTCGGCGTTTTCGCTTCTGAAATCCATCAGGCATATCTGGAGTCGCCGCTCGACTTGAAGATCGAGATGACGATGGAATCGTTTCGGTCGCTCTGCTCGAAGACGACCCCGGCCGCCCGTATCGAGGAGATAGCGCAGGACCTGCTGCGGATTCATCCGGAGGTCACGGCCGCCGACACGCAGGCATTCAATTCATTCGATATCTGCAACACGTCTCATCGAATCGGTGTGCCTGTTCTCTTGATCTCGGGGGCGGACGATTTTCTGGTAACGCCGGATATGGTGCGCGGGACCGGCAAGAAACTTAAGAATTCGCAGGTTGTGATTCTGGATGGGGTGGGCCATTTTCCGCATACAGAGGCGCCGGAAAGATTTAACGAGGCGGTGGGACGGTTTCTTAAGTCCTTACAGTCGCAGAAGGCATGAGCCCCAGGTGAAGCCCGACCCGAAGGCGGCCAACAGCACGACATCGCCCTTTTTCGCCTTCCCCTCCTGAAGCGCTTCGTTCAGCGCGATCGGAATTGAGGCCGCGGTCGTGTTGCCGTAGCGCTGGATGTTGTTGTACATTCTCTCCGGTGGCAGTTTCAAATGGCGTGCGACAAGCTCGTTGATGCGAAGGTTCGCCTGATGCGGGATAAACAGGCTCACGTCATCGATCGTGAGGCCGTTCGCTCGAAGCCCCTCATTGATAACCTCCGGCAACTTCTCGACCGCCATCTTGAAGACTTTCTTCCCGTTCATCCGCGGATAATGGCGCCCCTCCTGCAGCATCTCGGGCGTCACCCGCGGCATCATGCATGCGGCAGGCGCCTCGATCCAGAGGTCCTGGGCAAAACGGCCGTCCGCATGGAGATGGGTTGACAGAATTCCGCAGTCCTCTTCGGTCGCCTCAAGGATCAGCGCGCCCGCGCCGTCGCCGAATAAAACGGTGACGTCACGGCCGCGATCGCTGAATTCGAGACCGGAAGAATGCACCTCGGCGCCGACCACCAGGATTCGCCGGTACATCCCCATCCGGATGAAGGCGTCCGCAACCGAGAGGCTGTAAATAAAGCCGGAGCACTGATTTCGGATATCAAGCGCGCCGATGCCGGCGAGACCCAGCTTCTCCTGGAGAATGCAAGCCGACCCGGGAAAAAAGTAGTCGGGGTTCAGCGTCGCAAAGATGATGAATTCGATATCGGTCAGTTGAATGCCGGCCGCTTTGACGGCGTCCGCAGTCGCTTTTACGGCCAGATCGGCCGGGCCGGTGCCGTCTTCGACATATCTTCTCTCCGTGATGCCGGTCCTCTGGCGAATCCATTCGTCGCTGGTCTCGAACATCTTTGCCAGATCATCGTTCCTTACCACCCGCTCAGGCAGATACTGTCCCAGCCCCCGTATCGCAGCTCTTGGCATTGCGCGATTTTACTCCTTCATACTTCATGACGCCGCGTGCCATAAGCGTCGCCCTTTCCCCCAGCAATAACCTTCGTATTGTAGCAGACGCTATTATATGAGTCAACCGGTTGAGGCGGCGCGGGAGGAGGCGCTTTTGTTAAATCGAGCACTTCATGATAAAATGTGGTCACGTTTATGCACCGGAGCTTTTCAGGCTCCTTCACCTTTTCATTCACCGTGTCCCCGAACGAATTTCAGCAGCGCTCATCTCTACCCGGCTAGCAGAGGCCGTCGAATTCTCGCATAGTTAAGGCACCATCTTGTATAGGGGGACTCAGAGACTGCCCGATGATGAGTCGCCCGGGTGTTGCTCTGGCGATGGAGTGGTCCGGCTCCCGCTTTGGGGACAGACACCATTCTACGAATTCAAAAAGACGTGAATTCCGTAAATGGAATCAGTCCCCATCGCCAAGGGCCAAGGGGGATTAACGAATGAATGCCAAAAGGAAATCCATCGAAATCCATCCTGTCGAATCGAGGAAAGACCTGCTGGATTTTATCAGGTTCCCCTGGGAAGTATATCGAGGAGACACTCATTGGGTTCCGCCAATCATCAAGGAGCAGGAGAAGTTTCTCAGGCCCGAAAATCCCTATTTCAAGCATGCCGAGGCCGAATACTATCTTGCAAAAGTCGACGGCAAAATCTGCGGCCGGATATCCATGAGCATCGATCAGAATTACATCAATTTCCACGGCGAGAAAATGGGCACGTTCGGATTCTTTGAGGCTCTGAACGATCATGAGGTCGCCGCCCGGCTGCTGGATACGGTTCGCGACCGGCTCAAAGAAAAGGGAATGGAAGTGATGCGGGGGCCCTTCTGCTTCACGACAAACCATGAGTCGTGCGGACTACTGGTGGACGGATTCGACCTCGACCCGGTGGTCCTTACTTCATACAACCCGCGTTATTATGTGCCTCTGTTGGAAGAATATGGTCTCAAGAAGGCTAAGGACCTGTATTCCTATCTGCTGAAGTATGAGGATGTGGATTTTTCCTACGTGCGGCAGTTGGCGGATAAAGCCGCCGAAAACCACGTATATGCGCGCATGATCAATCTTCGTGAGGCCGGCATCGAGGCGCAACGGGTCAAGAAGGTGTATAACAACGCCTGGAGCAAGAACTGGGGATTTGTGCCTCTGACGGATGAAGAATTCGAGGATATTTACCGGCACTTGCTGATGGTCGCGGTTGAAGACCTCATTTATATCGGCATGATGGACGAGAAGCCGATCGGTTATTACATGTTTATTCCCGATTTCAATATCATCGTGAAAAAGTTCAACGGCAAGGTTGGCCCTCTCAACATGCTGCGTTTCCTGCGGGCAAAAACCAGGCTCAAGCGGGGGCGTCTTTTCATGCTGGGCGTCGACAGAGAGTACCAAAAGACGGGAGTTGCGGCCGCAATGGTTGTCAACGGGTACGATGCCGCCATCCGCCGCGGTTATACGGAAGCCGAGTTCTCCTGGATTCTGGAAGATAATATCGCAACGCGCACGATGTGCGAGATGTTCGGCGGAAAAATATACAAGACCCACCGCATCTACGAAATGTCCTTATCTGCGTAGGAAGTCTGAAAGAAAAGGCTTCTCGCTTTGAACTGGCGAACTCGCGGCCATACCCGCTGAACGGCTTCGGCCCCCGTCAGGATAACGCCGGACAGTGCCGCCCCTGCGAAAATGTCAATCACGTAGTGATAGCGCAGGTACACGGTGGAAAACACCAAACCGATTGATATCGGCAGCATCCACCAGAACAGGCGCCGCTCAAAGCGATATGCAAGAACGACCGTCAGCAGTGTCACCGCCACGTGACCGCTGGGGAAGCAGTCGTACCGGTACGGCTCGAGCGTGTAGATCAGCGTCCGGATGAAACCGCCCACCCATTTCCCCTCGAGCGGAATCACATGATATGCCGTAAGCGTCTGAGACGGACCCCGCGCGGGAAATAGAAGGTTGCCGATATCCGACAGATAGAATCCCAGACAGGCAATAATCGCAAACATCTCGAATTCACGCATCTTCCTTTTTCGGTACAACGCAAAGCCGAGGATGACCGGCAGAAAATAGAAGCTCGCGTAACAGATTTCAAGAAGGTCAACCGCGTACGGGTTCATGAACTGCGACAGGAAAACCGTCGGATGAACTCGAAAGAGTAACAGGTCGATTTCGATCAATTGAGAGTCGATGTCGTATGGCAGGACGTAATGCACCACCCAGCCGAGGCTGAAAAATGCTAAAATTACAAACGCCATCGGATACCATCGCCGCAGGAAGTACAGAACTGAGCCCGACTCCGGACGCACAAACAAGATCAACGAGAAAGCCGCCGCCAGCATTGCGCTGTACAGCATGATCAGCAACTTGGGATTTTGCACGCGGTCGGAAAACACGACCGCCACCACCAGGAGAAAAGCCACAAAAACTATATTGATAATATCCGAAACGTAAATCTGCCGGCTTATCTGCTCCAGTGTATTTTTACCCTTCAAACTCATCCATGTTGCTCCTTCGGCTTCAAAAGAACGCACCGCATATCAAAAAAATGAACCGCACCTGCGGCTACCTTCAGTATACCGTTCATTGACAGGTCGTGCTAGCGCATTCATTTCCGATGAACAAATGGAACAGTGTCCGCACCAATTAGGATAAACGCGAACTCAGGCGTTTCATGTAGACCGCCTCCGTCTCAACCGTGCCCCTCTCGCGAAGCCGATTGGCGAAGCTGCCCGCAAGCGGCATCGATGTCCGTGCCGCGGGAACGCCGGATGAAAGCAAGCACCCCGGCCTCCCTCAGTCTCGCCTGGAAGCGCAAAACGCGTTCCTCGGACGGTGCGCGGTATCTGCCTCCGGGAACGGGATTATAAGGGATCAGGTTTACCTTCGCCTTCAGCGCGTGCGCAATATCGGCCAGCCGCGCCGCATCGTCAAACGAATCGTTTATCTCAAAGATGAGCATGTATTCGAGCGTCAGCGGAGTTCGCCGGCGCCCCAGCTCCGTACACGAATCGATGACCTGCTCGAGGGGGTACTTCCGATTGATCGGCATCAGTTTGTTGCGAGTCCTGTTATCGGCGGCATGCAGCGAAAGCGCGACGCGAACCGGCAGATCATCGGCGGCCAATCGCCTGATGCCGGGGACAAAACCTGCCGTCGAAATCGTTATGCGGCGCCCGCCGAGCGCAAGCCCCCGCTCATGGAGAAAGATGCGCACCGCCTTCGTGGTGGCCTCGTAGTTCGCAAGAGGTTCCCCCATTCCCATCACCACGATATTCGTCAATCGTCCGGCATCCGCATCAAATTTCGCCTTGCGCGCCTGATCGACAATCTCGCCGGCCGTAAGGTTCCGGGCCAGCCCACCCGCGCCGCTCGCGCAGAACAGACACCCGAACGCGCAGCCTACCTGTGTCGAAATACAGGCAGTGCTGCGCTCGCCTTCCGGCAGAAGAACGGTCTCGATGGCGGCGCCGTCAGTGAGTCCGAACAGAAACTTCTTGGTTCGGTCTCTCGAGACGGCGACTTTCAGAGTCTGCAAATTTGTGATCGTCAGATCCTTCGAAAGCGTCTCGCGAAGGCTTTTTGGCAGGTTCGTCATTTCATCAAAAGAGCGAGCGCCATGCACGTAGAGCCATTCGACAACCTGCGCCGACCGATATCGCGGCAGACCGATATCGAGAAAGAGGGCGTCCACTTCCTCGGGCAACATTGCGAGCAGATCGGGGCGATCTTGTCCCACTGTACTCATCTCTTTGCTTCCGCGAGAACCACCTGCACATACACCGATCGCCGGCGCGGTCCGTCGAACTCGCAAAAAAAGATGCCTTGCCACGTGCCGAGAGTCAAGGACCCGCCGGAAATCGGGATCGCGTGCGAAAAGCCGACGAGCGACGATTTGATATGGCCGTCGGAATTGCCCTCGGCATGGCGGTACTTCGGATCATTCCTTGGAATGAGGCGATCGAGAGCCGACAGGATATCCACGCGCACGCTCGGATCGGCGTTTTCATTAACTGTCACCCCTGCTGTCGTGTGCGGCACATACACCACGCATAATCCTTCTTTTACTCCGGCTTTCTTTACGGCCGCCTGGACTGAATCGGTTATGTCGATAAACTCTTCCCTCGTCGTGCTGGAAACGGAAATTTTTTCAAGCATATTTCTCTCCTCTGGAAACGGCGTTGAATGCGTGCCGTCTAAATCAACGACAACAGCGGATGGTCTCTGAGCACGTTTAGGGCGGCACGTTCGCCCGCCCGGATGGAACGGTCAGTCTCCTCGAAGTCGAATGTGCGCCTGCTCGTGGCGCGCGGCTCGATCAAAATGAGCGGATATTCGTAGTACTCGCGGAGCTGGAGCTGCAAGATCCGCCGCATCATGATGCCGGTGCTCTGTAATATTATGTTAATCATTCCGCCCTCGGCGACAGGCTGGCCGGCGTGCTCGAGCGGGGGAAGCCCCAGATTGACCGCGATGATCAGATCGGCCTTTCGCTGATGGGCGACGTGGACGGGCAGGTTCGTGCCGACTCCGCCGTCAACGTAATACGAATCCTCGAACTTGAGCGGCGGGAAAATGCCGGGGATTGCGCAGGAGGCATACACCGCATCATGGATGGGAATGTGGTCGCGGCCCTCGCTGCCAAAATACACCTCTTCGCCGCGGTCCAGATCCACTGAATTGACCAGGAGCGGACGCTCCAATAGTTTGAAGCTGTCGATCGGGATGATGCGATTGATGTACTGATGCAGCCGCTCGCCGCGGTGCAGACTGCTCACGCGAATGCCTCTCCTGACCAGATCGAAGGGATTTATGTCGAGAATGTCGCTGCTCTTGAGAGAAAGCGCAAGCTGTTCGAGGTCCTTCAAGCCGAGCCCGCCTGCGGCAAGAGCGCAGATGAGCGAGCCCATGCTTGTTCCGATGTACTCGTGCACCGGAATGCCTATTGCGTGCATTGCCTTGAGGACGCCGATATGCGCAAGACCTCGCAGGCCGCCTCCGCTCAGCACAAGCGTTACCTTGCCCATTCTCCCTGGCCTCCGTAGCGGAATTCTCCCAAGCCTCCAAAGCGAGTATAGCAATCCCCGAAATTGAAAGTCAATTCTCCCGGACGGAGATTCCGGATGACTTTTTTCAACCGGCTGTGATATCATCCTTCGCATGGGAAATAAAAAAAAGAGGAGACGACGATGAGAACCCTCGCGATCTATGCCGCTTTCTTTGCGCTTGTTCTGGCGCCTTCGACCGCCGCATCGAAAGAAAACCGCGTAATCGACCTTTCGGCTCGCGCAATCAACTCCGCTCCGATACCCGGGCCGGAAGGCATCGCGCTCGGCGCGGATGGAACTATCTTTATCGGCGGCCACAATGGCAAAATCAGGGCGATCTCGCCCGCCGGCGATATGCAGGTGTTCGCCGACCTCAACAACTTGCCGGGCGAACGAACAAAGCGGATCAGCACTGTCGGAATTGCGCTTGATGGGCAGGGAGATATCTACGCGGCCACTCTGGATTTCGACGGCGGCTGCGTCCTGAAGGTAATCGGACCGGGCAAGCCGGACAGCGGGACGGTCAGCCTGTACCGCAGCGGCATCGGCATGGCCAACTTCATTCTGATCGATAAAGAATCCTCTGTCATGTACGTCTCCGACAGCAGCATGTTTTCGGGACGCGTGTTTCGCTTCGATATGGCTGACGAAACAAGGATCGGCGCGCCCGCAGATGAGGCAACCGAACTGCTCGGAAAATTCCGGTACGCGAACGGACTTGCTCTCAGTCCCGACAAGGAATATCTTTACGTGGCGGAAACAACGAGCGGCCGCATCTCTAAAGTGAATCTCCGGACAAAGGAATCGACTGTTTTCGCTGAGCCCGGCGGGTGGACCGACGGCCTGTATTTCGAGCCGGCGCGACAACTGCTTTTCGCCTGCGACAATCGCGGCGGCAGAATCACCGCCCTGGATTTGTCAGGGAAAATCGTGGGCGACGCGCGAGTTTCCGGAAAAGAAGGGCAATGCGCGCCCGCATGCCTGCTCTTCCTCAATGCCGATACAATTGCATTCACCGACCTGTGGCACGCAAGCCTGATGCGCGCGCTTATCGGCCGGCCCCAGCATCATTCATATGCGTATCGGATCAGTGTCGACGAGATAATCAAGGTACCGCCTCAAGAATAACAAGAGCGCAGGAATTCACGGCCTATACCTGCGAGTGGCGTGCCGTGCGACACTGCCACCGGGGGTGGCACTGCCACCTAGTCCCACGGGATCTCGACCTGCAACAGCGGCGCGTGCTGTTGTGCTCCGAATACATCGTTATCGCCCGCAGTGCCGGAACTGATCGAGCGCGCAATCGTCGCTTTCACTGCATGCGCAGGATCGAAGAAGCAGAAGTTGAGCACCTTCTCGACCGGAATCCGGTAAAGCTCGGCGAACAGTTCCGGCCTGATCACTCCGCTCCTCTTCACTCTCTCGTACGTGTCGGCATCCGTGAAAATGATGTCGAACGTCAATTCGAACGGGCCCGCATTCTTGCTCCTGATAACGCGCGCAAGCTCCGTTATGTTTCTCGTCTTCATATGTTACACCTCGACAATATCCATCGGGAACAGCCGGCAGGGGTCGTCCTCCTCGACCAGATGATAGACATTGAATTCATAGACCGGGCCCGCAGGGATGTCGAGCGGCGAAAATGGAAACGCGAGGTTGCCGGCGGTCGAGATGCGGCCGGGAAAGCCATGGTGCAGCATGATCGTGTGGGCGTAAGCGCACACGCCGCTCGCGATCGATTGAGTCGGCCCGATCGCCTCTATGACGAGGCCCAGCTCGTGCGCCGCCGCTCTTACCGGTTCGAGGTCTTCCATCACGCCGTCGCGGCCGTACACATGAAACATCAGTCTGTATGAATCCTTGTGCTCGGAAAATTGTTCCGCCACGCGCCGCCTGGTCTCGCCAATGAGTACGTCTATCTTCTGGATCGTGCCGGGATCGCGCACGCCGGCGATGCAGACGGTCCGGTAACCGATTTTCTTCGAGCCTTCGAGCTTGATCTTATACGGAACCGGCTCATATCGGCTGCCGGTCACCTTCACTGTTCGCTCGTCGTGCTGCTCGAACTTGACCGCCGACAGGTTCACGGTTCCGCCCGGCCCATACAGCCGCAGCGGGTCTGATTTTTCATACAGGCTGTGTGCGGCGACCGAGGTGACAGTGCATCTGCGCTCGGGGCTGGTCGGCTCGACCAGGAAATGATCGCGCCTCAGCACCCCCATCATCGAGTCGCTTCCGCTGCCGGGCTCGGCTGCGATGGCTGCGCATTCGAGGATTTTCGCAAGGTGCAGCGAAAGCCCCTTATCATAATTCCGGATAAACGGGAGCGCGGCGAACATGCTCGGATCGTTCGACCTGCCGGCAACGATCACCTGCGCGCCCGCTTCGAGCGCCTTCACAAACGGCTCGACTCCCATCTGCCCGACTATGCGAACGCTCGCGTCGACCTCGTCCTCATTGAGCGCAGGCGCCGGCCCGAGCGGTTCTACTTTGCCCGCGCGCAGCTTGGCCTTTACGTATTCCTTCTCGATCTCGGCATGAATGACCGCCATCTTGAAGTGAAGCCCCATTTCTTCCGCCAGATTGCGGATCACCATCACCGTGCCCTGCAGGTGCAGCTCCGCGCCGGCGAAACCGGCCGACCCGATGATGAGCGGGATATCGGCATCCATCGCCGCCCGAAGCAGCGGGCCGACGTCGCGCGAGAGCATCTCGATAAAGCCGCCGCCCCCGCCGCCTTCTCCAAGCTGCATCCCGAGATAATACGGACCGCCGTCGGTCGAGCCGCCGTCGACTGCTATCACGTGCGGCTTGCGTCTCATCGCCTCCTCCAGCGACGAGTTCGGGTAGCCGTATCCCAAAATGGCCGTCGGCGAAAAGATGCGTATCTCTTCCATGATCCACCTCAAATGGTTTTCGTATAATCGTTCCGGCGCATATCTTATCGCGTCGCGGTGATCAATGTCCACTGGAAGATGGAGATCGATGCAATGCCGAGCATTTCCTCAGGTTGTTCAGACTACAATTTTTTTGTTTTCAGGCCGCACCTCTGGTATAGTGGTCCATACTTGTTAACGGCAAAACTTCATGACAGGGGAGAAAGCACATGTGGAAAAAGATTGCACTCGTCCAGTTGATCCTTCTGGTCGCCCTCATCGCGTTCTGGGTTGGCAGTGAGACGCGCGCAGCCGTCGAGCCGGCACAACGTGAATTCGTCACCAGCAACGAGGAAGGAAACATCGTCTACCTCTGGAGCTATAATTCCGCCGAAAAGGAGTGGGACGTCGCCGCGCTCAATTTCCAGAAAGGAGCCATCCAGGAAACAACCATTTCCACAAGAGTCCGGATGAATTGATGCGCGCGAAGAGCGCGGAGAAAGACATGCACAACAAGACCCCTTAAATCCTCCTTTTATTCTGGCTTTGCGGCCTCCGACGCCTTTGCGGTTCAATGAATTTTCCGTATTCGCCAACGTTTTTTCGAAATGGAAAAGTTATCTTGGACAAGAGTGACTTAACTCAATGGCACTAGACTGGCGTTCTCTCGCGCTTTCCATTGCGGCGAAGCGCAGATGAGACATCCGCATCACCGTCTTCTGCCCGAGCCTTATCTGAATTGTCGGCATACCCCATTTGAGACAGTCAATTCTTGTGATTTACCTGAAAAGATTCCGGTTTTATGACCAAGATGATTGATTTAGTCAACAATTTGATTAACCCGCCGGTTTTCATACGTGGCCCTGCGGTCTGCCTATCGCAACGGCCGCCGGACTCTCCTTAGTTGTACCTCTTCAAAACGTTAGCAAGTTGAAGCCCCCTCTCCCAATATAAAAAGATGACAAATAATGTCCAGTCTGCAGATAGATTACAAGCCGGTTATTTTTCCGGGCGACGACGGCGCGCTTCCTGCGGGAGAAGCTGATAAACACTTATAAGTTATTGAATTGAAAACATTTGCGAGTTAGGATTGCAGCGTAAAAGACAATTGGCATGCTAATTGCCCTCTTTTCGGCAGCTTCAAAAGAAGCTGCCGTAATGCCGGATAACAATACGGCGGCAGTGGAACCATGGGGATTGTATCCTTTCACCCCCTCAGCCTGATTCGGCTGCTTGTCGAAACGGACACACCCACAATCCTTTACCCTCTTGTTTCCCGAAGTGAGATGAACGGGCAGTAATCTCTGCCTAAGCAGTCTTTTCGCCAGGGATCGGTGGCACCGTCGCCGACGAGGCGAGCAGGGGGTGTGACAACTGAAACAGAAGTTGCGAAACCTTCGGTTATCGAGGGACCGGTTCAAAGGGGTCACGTTCAGGGGGGAAAAATGAAAGTTACAACCGCACAGTTTCTCTTAATTCCATTATTGGCTTGCCTGGCGGCAGTCGCATGGGCCGCTAAGGTGGCCGGCACGGCAGTCGCCGCGACAGAGGAGATCCATCTCCTAAAGCCGTTGAATTATTCCTATAAGGAGGGCTCACCCACTTTCGAATGGTCGCCCGGAAGCGACGACCGCTTCAAAATCGAATATTCCTTTGACCCGAATTTCGGGCGGATACTGTGGCGGACGCCGCTTCTCTCCACACCCTCATATAAGGTTGCTGCGTCGGAGTGGGACAGGCTTCCCGCGGAAAGAAGAGTCTATTGGAGGGTGAAGGGCGGCAGCTCGACTGACGGCTCAGGCGCGATTCATACCAGCGCGGAAGTGTGGTCATTCTGGAAACAGGGTAGCGAGCCGAATGATGGGGATAATGTTACCAGTCCGCCGGATCCCGAATCCTTCGCCGGCATGAATTTGATTGCGTTGCACAATAGCCAATCTCCGCAGTACATGTCCACGTGTGTCGCATGTCACGGAAGCATGAAGTACGAGACTTCGCTCGATCCTGATGTCGACGGTATACACCAAGAGATGCTCGAGGAGATTCCCGGCAGCACCAATAATGAAAAATGCCTGCATTGCCACCGGACCGTCGACCTGCTCGAGCATTCAGCAAGCAAGCTGAGGCGCCAGGTGAATCCGGACCTGTGCGCCGCATGCCATGGCCCAGGCGGAGTCGAAGATGGATTCTATGCGGAATAGGAATCGCCCGACATTACGCGTCCATTTCAGAAACATCAAGGAGATCCTTCCATGAGCAAGATGAAAAGAAAGAATTCATTGGATAGCTGGTTGAACCCGGAGTTCAGCAGAAGAAAATTCATCAAGGTGAGCGGCATCCTGGCCTCCGCTGCCACCGTAACCAATTTCATAAAGCCGACCCCGGCTTATGCGCTTACCGCAGGTGAATTTCCACCCGACCCGCTCGAATCTGACGCCGGCGTCGATATCAAGTACAGCGTGTGTCTCATGTGCCACGGCTCATGCGGAATTCGCGCCAAAGTGGTCGATGGCGTGCTTGTTAAGATTGACGGCAACCCCTACCATCCGAACTGCCTCGAGCCGGGCGAGCGGCTATCCTATGCCACCCCCGTCAATGAGGCCAGAAACAGAGTCGGTACCGTATGCGTCAAAGGGCAAAGCGGTGTCCAGACCGTCTATAATCCGTACCGGCTGCTCGGCCCGATCAAGCGGGCGCCGGGCACCAAACGAGGCGAAGGGCAATGGGTCAGCATTACGTGGGAACAAGCGATAGACGAGATCGCCCAGATCCTCTCGCCGTATGCGGACACCGGAACTCTCATAGATCCGTCCGCCCCTGAACTCGGGCCCATCGCCAACAAGGTGCTCTTCTCGCCGGGCCGCCTCGAACACGGGCAGAAGGAGTTCACCGATCGCTTCTTCAAAAACCAACTGGGAACGATCAACCATAGACACGACCATACGAGCATCTGCGAAACCAGCCATCACGTGGCCGGAAGCCTCACCACCGACGGCAAAAACAATCATTTCAAACCCGACGTTATCAACTGCCGCTACATCCTCTATATCGGCACAAATCCACTGGAAGCCGGATTCCCGATGAATCCGCTGTCGCGGAAAACGATGGAATTCAAGAAGCGCGGAGGAAAAATGGTAGTCGTCGACCCGCGCTTCTCGAATACAGCCGCCAAGGCCGACCAGTGGGTTCCCATCAAGCCCGGCGGCGATGCCGCATTCGCGCTCGCGATGATCCAGTACATGATCGGCAACGGCCGGTATGACGGCACATATCTCAGCAATGCCAATATTTCGGCGGCGCTCGAATCGTCGCCAAAAGAATATTCCTTCACCGACTCCACCTTCCTTGTCCGGATTGTCGGCGGAAGAGCTGCCGCCTATTTGCGGGCGGACGAAGCAGGACTGCCCGGAGGCACGAGCAGCGAATACGTTATCCTCGACGAATCAAACGGAACGGCTGTTGCGCTACCCGATCCGGCAAATACGTCGAATCCCGCAAGGCGCGGTCTGCTCGAAGCGCCCGGCGACTCGATCGTGGTCAACGGGCACACGTGCAAGACCGCCTTCACGCTCCTCAAGGAACAGGCAAACGCGAGGACGATGCAGCAATGGGCTGAGCTCTGCGGGATTTCCGTGTCGGTAATCGAGAACATCGCGATTGAGTTCACCAGCCATGGCAAGAACGCGGTCGCTAACCCTTATCGGGGTCCATGCAAACACACAAATGGAACCTATAACGTTCTCTGCATCCTCGCGCTCAACACGCTCATCGGAAGCATGAACTGGAAAGGCGGCAATACCGTCGGCGGAGGCCACTGGCACGAAGCCGACGGAAAAGGCGCGCCCGGTTCGGTCGATGTCACCAGCGTGCCCGGAGGAGCGACGGCATCGGGAATCCAGGTGACACGGGTCAAGGCGAATTACGAGACCGATGCACCCGCAATCTTCGCGAGAGACGGAGGCTATCCGGCGCGACGCCCCTGGTTCCCGCACGCGCAGAACGGCAATTTCCAGGAGATTCTGCCCAGTATCGCCGATCGATACCCCTATGGGATCGACGTGCTCTTCACCTACTGGAACGACATGGTGTACACTACGCCCGCCGCCAGAGCCACCTATGAGGCCATTCTGGCCGACGAAAGCCTGATCCCGCACTTCATCGCTTTCTCGCTCGAGCCAGACGAAACCTCCTGTTGGGCCGATTATATCTTGCCCGATCCCTCCTATCTCGAAAGATGGGGAACTCCCCACGTTGCCCCCACGATCCAGACCAAGGTGAGTTCATTCAGGCAACCGGTGGTCGGCGACTTTGATGCTGACATGAACTATACTCCCGCGGTCGGCGATACGATGTTGATCGAGGACTTCTTTGTCGCCGTCGCAAAGAGACTCGGGCTGCCGGGAGTCGGCGCCGGAGCGTTTGCCGACGGAGACAAACTCGACAACGCCTGGGACTGGTACCGTAAACTGTTGAACAATTTCTCCGCGGAAAGCGGCGTTTCGGCAAACGAGATATTGGCCAAGGGAGGCATTTTTGAAGGAGACGAAGCCGCTTACGACGGCGAGTACATGGCGCACCGCTACCAGGGCATCATCCGCCTGTTCATCGAGAGCCTGGCAACGACAAAGGACTCGATGACCGGCGAATTCTTCGATGGTGTCCCGAAGTATGAGCCGATCAAGGACGTGATGGGTAATGAGCTCGTCGATGACGTTGCCCAGTACCCCTTCGCGCTGGTCACATACAAGCCGGTCAACCACACGCAATCGCGCACCATCGTGAATCCCTGGCTGGTTCAGGTGCTGATGCCCGAGAACTATGTCGAAATGAACGCATCCGATGCCGGGTCGCTCGGCATCGAGACCGGCGACATGGTCAAGGTCTCGTCCATCTCCAACTCAGTCGGGATCAAAGGCAAGGCGAAGGTGACGCAGGGAATGCGGCCCGGAGTCGCAGCCATCTCTCAAAGCTACGGCCACTGGCAGCTCAACTCAAGGCCGACCGTCACCATCGATGGGATGCTTCAGGATTACGACGCCGGACGAGGCAAGGGACTGCAGGGTAACCAGGTCCTGCGCCTGGACCCGGTCCTCGGCAATGTGACACTGCAAGATAAGATCGGCGGGAGCGCAAGCTTCTACAACTCAAGAGTCAGGATCGAAAAGATCTAGGTTAAGGGGGAACAAGAAATGGCTCAATACGGATGGGAAATCGACTTGGAACGGTGCACCGGATGCAAGACCTGCGTGGTCGCCTGCAAATCGGAGAATAACACACCGCTGAAGACAAATTATCGGACCGTTATCACCGAAGAAACCGGTGTCTACCCTAACCCGAAGAAAATCTTCGTCACCATGGCGTGCAACCATTGCGCGGATCCCGCCTGCATCGAGTCGTGCCCGGTCGGCGCGATCACCAAACGCGCAAGCGACGGGATCGTGTTGATCGACCAGGACATCTGTGTGGGATGCCGCTACTGCGTGTGGGCCTGTCCGTACGGCGCGCCCCGCTACAATCCGAATACGCGCAAAGTCGAGAAATGCACCCTGTGCGCTCACAGGGTCGGCGAAGGCTTGAATCCTGCCTGTGTGGATGCATGCGTGGGAAGGGCGATCAAGTACACGAGAGACTTCGTGCCGAACGGAATCGGGAATGCGCCTGACCGCTTTGCAAATCCGAAGCTCACGCATCCGTCGATTCGATTCATCTAACTGCGAAAGGAACTCGACTTATGCACCCTCGGGAGACCGGCTTCAATGAAGAACTGGCGCACTCGCGCAAGAATATCTATCAGTTCCTGGCCGCGGTTTTCCTCGAAAAACCAAAGCCGGAACTGGTTGAAAGGGTGATCGCAAAAAGCTCGCTCGACGACCTCCGCGAGATTTTCAGTGAAAGATGCGTCTCGTTCCTCAGAAATTTCGCGGAGCAGTATTCGGGAGATATCCTGCCCCTCGAGATCGAATATACTCACCTGCTCGTGGCGCCGCTCGGACAATATGTCACGCCGTACGAGTCGGTCTATCGCGACGAAAAGGAAATCGCCGGCCAAAAAGTGAAAGGCCTCCTCATGGGCGAATCGGCTGTCGATGTCAAGAAAACCATTCGAAAGATCGGCGCCGAAATCGACAAAAGCTACAGGAGCTTGCCCGACCATATCGGGCTCGAGCTGCAGGTGATGTATTTTCTGTGCGAGCAGGAAGGAAACGCGTGGAGCGCACAACAGCTTGACGAGGCAGTGAAATTTTTGGAATTCGAAGAGGAATTCCTCAGAAGACACTTGACGGTATGGGTCCCGGTCCTGACCGGCAGGATCCTGGAAAGAACGAAGAACGACTTCTTCCGCGGAATCGCCTGCATGACCCGCGAGTTTATCGAAATCGAAAAGAATAGTTTCGATAGGTTCGCTCCCGCTGGAGTCAGAAGCAGTCGGGAGATTTTACGACAGGAAGAACCGCTGAACGGGTCCGGGCAGTGACCGCTTTGCGCAACATCCTCTCATCCGAGATATGGGAGAGCAGGAGAGTCATGCGGGCGCTGTGCAGCCGGGTCGCCTATCCGCAATCCGGCTGCCGGCTCTGCACGGAATCCTGTCCGGCTGACTCGATCGTGTTCAAGGATGGATACCCGCATGTCGGCGCCGGATGCCTCGAATGCGGCGCCTGTATCTCCTCATGTCCCAACGGCGTCTTCCTCCCGCGACAAAATCGCGACATCGATATCCTGCTCCCGCTCGTGCCCTCGATAAAGAAGCGGGAACTGCAAACGATCCACTACAGGTGCTCGAATGCAACCGGGGCGAGCCGATCCGCTGTCCAGCTTAACTGTCTGGGAAGGCTCACCGAGTTTCTGCTTGTCGCACCGCTCGTTTTTGGAGCCGAACGTATTGTGCTTGCGAAGGGGGATTGCGGCAACTGCCGCTACTCTCGCACAATCTCGCACCAGGACAAAATCATCACCGCTTCAAGATTGCTTGCGCGCGCAATCGGAATCGAGCCGAATAAGATCGCGTTGGCGGAAACAGGCGCTCCTGAAGAGATTTCGGATGCGCACGTTCCGCCGCCAGACCGGCTCGCCCGGCGCGCCTTTTTCACAAGCATCAAATCGAAATCCGCCGGTTTGGCTGGAATGTTACTCGCGTCCGGACGCACTATCGAGCAGGATCAGCGCGCGCAAGTGCGGCAACATAATTGGAGAAGGACGAATCTGCTGGCGATCTTGTCGAGACTGGAGTGCCGCGCCGAGCTTGAAGTCCAGCAAGACATTTTGCCGGCCGCGGAAATAACTGTCGGACACGAATGCACCGGATGCGGTCTCTGTTCTTGTATCTGTCCCACGGGCGCCCTCAAGAACTCGATGAAGGAGGATCTGTTCGAGATCACCTTCGAGGCGCACCTCTGCACCGCATGCGGAAACTGCGAGCAAGCCTGCCGCTTCAAAGCGATCCGTTCGAGCAATACGTTCAACCTGAAAAGACTGTTTGACCAAAAACCTCAGACGCTGTTACGGGCCGCCATGAAATCTTGCGATTCATGCGGCGCCGGCTTCATCCACTCGGAAAACGACATCTGCGAATTATGCCGCGCCGAAACCCCTAAACTGGCGTTCTGACCGAAATGTCCCCCTGAACGCGTAGGGGACTGACTCCATTTACGGAATCCCGTTTTTTGGATTCGTAGAATGGTGTCTGTCCCCGAAGCTTCAACAAACCCGCCTTTATTGACACGCTCGCCGCAGTCCAATTATAATGGCGTCGCTGTTTTCCACTGACATGCAACCGGGAGGGGAGCAATGCTCGCAAAAGTATTCAGCAGTTCCGTCTTTGGAGTGGACGCGTTTCAGGTTGAGGTGGAGGTGGATCTCGGCGGCGGCCTCCCGCATTATACAATCGTCGGATTGCCGGATAATGCGGTCAAGGAGAGCCGCGAGCGCGTCATCGCCGCCCTCAAAAACTCCGGCTATTACCTCCCGAACCGGCGCATCACCATAAATCTTGCGCCCGCCGACGTGCGCAAGGAGGGCTCCTCGTTCGATCTGCCGATCGCGGTTGCGATCCTCGCCGCATCGGAACAGATCAAGACCGCCAAATTCCTCGACTATTACATCGCGGGCGAGCTCTCTCTCGACGGCGCGATCCGCGGGATCGCCGGCGTCCTCTCGATGGCGCTGCAAACGGCTAAATCGGGCAAGCGCGGGCTCGTCATACCCGCCGATAATGCAGCCGAGGCCGCCGTCGTCGAAAAGATCGAAGTCATTCCCGTCAAAAAACTGCGCGAACTGGTCGATTTCCTCGACGACTTCACGCCAATCCAGCCGCACCGCATCGACGTCGATTCCGCCTTCCAGCAAAGCTCGCAGTACGATATTGATTTCACCGACGTGAAGGGACAGGCACACGTCAAGCGCGCGCTCGAAGTCGCTGCCGCCGGCGGGCACAACGTGCTGATGATCGGGCCGCCCGGCTCCGGCAAGACCATGCTCGCAAAGCGCCTGGCGACGATCCTGCCCGATATGACGCTCGATGAGGCGCACGAGATCACCAAGATCCACAGCATCAGCGGACTCATGCCGCCTGGCAAGGCGCTCATCGCCACGCGCACGTTCCGCTCGCCGCATCATACCATCTCCGACGTTGCCCTCGTCGGCGGCGGAAATTATCCGCGCCCGGGTGAGGTCAGCCTCGCGCACAACGGAGTCCTCTTTCTCGACGAGTTTCCCGAGTTCAGCCGCAAGGCGCTCGCCGCTCTGCGCGAACCGCTCGAGGAGGGTGCCGTCACTATCTCGCGCGCCGCCTACTCGCTCACGTTCCCGGCCGATTTCATGCTTGCCGCCGCGATGAACCCCTGCCCGTGCGGTAACTTTGGCGATCCGCGCCGCGAGTGCACGTGCCAGCCGTGGCAGGTTCAAAGATATATCGGGAAGATTTCAGGCCCACTCCTCGACCGCATCGACATGCATATGGAAGTGCCGGCGCTGAAGCTCACCGACCTGCAGACCACTGAGCCGTCGGGCGAGCCGTCATCCGTCATCCGCACGCGCGTGCAGAAAGCGCGCGACCTCCAGCGCGAGCGCTACAAGTCGGACAAGATCTGCTGCAACTCTCAGATGGGCGCCAGGCAAGTGAAGAAATATTGCACCGCGACCGACGATGCCAAAGACCTCCTCAAGGCCGCCATCCTCAATCTCGGCATCTCCGCCCGCGCCTACGACCGCATCCTCAAGGTCTCGCGAACTATCGCAGATCTGGCAGAGTCAGGCACAATCAGAGCGGAGCATATCAGTGAGGCGATACAATATCGCTCATTCGATAGAGGGTTATGGCGATAGGCGCAGTTCAAAGTTCAATGTTCAAAGTTCAAGGTTGGGAAGAAGAAGCCGATGGCGAAGATAGAAAGATTTGAAGACATTGAGGCTT
>QZKU01000094.1 GCA_003598085.1 Candidatus Abyssobacteria bacterium SURF_5 | reverse complement strand
AACACCAAAGCTATCACTCAGAAGAAAAAGAACAAAAGCCGCCCTCGATCAAACTTTCCTACAGAAATTACTCGGAATTTAGATGCGTAAGCCCTGGCCAGAAAACAAGGTCCTTCCGCAAGACATTCGTGTGGCGGAGGATCAAATACCGGGGGAAAATCGTTCATCGCGTTCCTGGAATTTCCGTCTCGCATTTGTCGCTGAGCGTCCAATCAAGGATCCGATAGTTCAGCCTGCAGCCGAAGGCAAAGAAACGATTAATGGCGCCTCCGCATTTCCCGCTGCAGGTATCGTTTGGCGAGATCGCCGGTTCTCCGAGTGCGGACGCAGATTCCGCCGGTTCAAATGCCGATGTCTGTTCGTGGAGGACGACATCGCCCTCATCGGATGCCGGAGCTTGCTGCTCCGGGAAAAGCAGGGAGCTCAAAACAATTGCGAAGACAATCACGATGCCGAATCTTTTCATGTAGCGCCTCCCGTGCAATTTCATTTTGCTGAAATTATACCCGTGGATTGCCTGAACGTCAATGGAAGAGAAATCCATGCGATTTATCCATTCTGGACTTATGACCGAAAAATGGAATATAATGAGTTGGATGTAAAGGCAAAGTGAGAAAACATGCGACAAGCTCTTTTCCTTCTGCTCCTTTCAGCGCTTTCCCTGGTTATGCCTTCCGCTGCTGCCGGGGACAACACGGTTCTTGTTATTACCATAGATGAGGATATTATCAGCCCGGTTGTGGCCGAATATATTTCGCGGGCGATCGCTCGGGCCGAGGAGGAGGGAGCAGAATGTCTCGTCATTCAACTCGATACTCCAGGGGGCCTGGTGGCGTCTACCCGCAGGATCGTTAAGGCGGAACTGAATGCGGAGGTGCCGGTCGTCGTTTACGTTGCGCCCAGCGGGGCACGCGCCGGCTCTGCAGGCGTCTTTATAACTCTGGCAGCTAATATCGCGGCGATGGCGCCTTCAACCAATATCGGGGCGGCGCATCCCGTGGAAATCGGCGGGGGAGAGGACGGCGAGTCGTGGCGCAAAGCGCTCGAGGAACTCCAGCAAAAGCTCAAAGAACTGGAGAAACGCCAGGAAGGCCCCTCGGAAGAGAAACCCGACGATCAGCAGGCCGGCGATCAACCGCAAAGGGAAGAGGCGGACGAGGTGGAGCCCACCGGCACGGTCATGGGCGATAAGGTGCTCCGCGATACCGTTGCCTGGATGCGCGCCATTGCCCGCACGCGAGACCGTAACGAGGAGTGGGCGGTGAAGGCGGTCACGCAGAGCGTTTCGGTGACTGAGACGGAAGCCCTCGCCGAGAACGTAATCGATTACATTAGCAAAGACATCGAGACTCTGCTTTCGGAGATCGACGGAGTCGAGGTGACCACTGCCGCGGGCGCGAGAGTCCTTCAGACAAAAGAGGCGGAAATCCGCTATGTCAATATGACCACGCGTCAGAGAGTCCTCAATGCGATATCGAATCCGAACGTGGCCTACATCCTGATGATGCTTGGCTTTTTCGGTTTGCTCTTCGAAGTTACGCATCCCGGCGTCGGGTTCCCCGGCATCGCAGGCGCCATTTGCCTCATTCTCGCCTTCTACTCGTTCCAGGCGCTGCCGATCAATTACGCGGGTTTCCTGCTCATTCTGCTGGCGATGGTCCTGTTTATAGCAGAAGTCAAAGTAACCAGCTACGGCCTCTTGACCATTGGCGGGCTGATCTGCATGACGCTGGGCTCGCTGATGCTCATCGATTCCTCGTATGAATTCCTGCGGATATCGCTGGCGGTCATTCTCCCGATGGTGCTGACGACCGCCGCAATCTTCATTTTCCTCGTCACGCTCGTGATCCGGGTCCACGCAAGGAAAAGTGTGGTCGGGCGAGAGGGATTGATCGGCGAAGTCGGAATCGCGGAAACAGATATCGCGACTGCAGGAAAAATATTCGTACACGGCGAGATCTGGAACGCGCGCAGCAGCCGGCCCATTAGCAAGGGCAATAAAGTGAGAGTTGTCGAACTCGATGGCATGACGGCGACAGTCGAGAGTATTGACCAGTAATGTGCGGCAGGCATCTGACAAAAAGGAGATCCAAAAGATGACGATACTTATAATCGTGCTGCTTCCGGTCCTGTACGTGCTCAGTTGCATTCGCATTCTGAATGAGTATGAACGCGGCGTGATTTTCAGGCTCGGACGCGTGCTGCCGGAGCCGAAAGGGCCGGGCATCATCATGGTCTTCTGGCCGATAGACAACATGCAGCGCGTCAGCCTGCGGCTCGTCGCGCTTGACGTGCCTCCGCAGGATGTCATCACGCGCGATAACGTCTCAGTGAAAGTGAATGCAGTTGCCTACTTTCGTGTCATGGAACCCATCCGTTCCGTCGTCGAGGTCGAAAACTATCTGTTTGCGACCTCGCAGATGGCCCAGACCACGTTGCGGAGTATCCTGGGGCAGGCGGAACTGGACGAACTCCTGGCGCAACGAGACAAGATCAACCATGAACTGCAGAATATTCTCGATCGGCAAACCGACCCGTGGGGGATAAAGGTCTCGAACGTGGAAATCAAGCATGTGGACCTGCCGCAGGAAATGCAAAGAGCCATGGCTCGACAGGCTGTCGCCGAGCGCGAACGCCGAGCCAAGGTGATCAATGCCGAGGGTGAATTCCAGGCCGCCCAGCGCCTCGTCGATGCCGCCGTAATGATGGAAGCTCACCCGATGGCTCTTCAGATGCGTTTCCTGCAGACTCTCGTCGAAGTCTCGACGGAAAAAAATTCGACTATCGTGCTTCCCATACCGCTCGATCTCTTCCGCCCGTTCCTGAAGTAGTGAGGAAAGAAGGTAGAGAAGTAACTGCAACAGTGAGCAAAACCGGTTGCAGATAATGCACAGGAATGAGATCAGAGCACGTTCAGGAGGAATCCCCGTCAAACGTAGGTTTTGTGCCGGCGGGACGAAATCACGAACCGCGCTCCCGGGAAATCGATTCCGGCACGGATGACGGCGCGGGAACGGTTTCGACTGCGAACATGCGGTCGCAATACACTTTTTCACACACCGGAAAGATGAGCGGCTGAGTTTGATTCGCTACGCGAAGGAGCCGGAAAGAAAGCAGGCTCGAACACAGAATGGTCACAACAGAACGCCAGGTGCGCGCATGCTGCGCTGCTCACCGCCAGCATGCCGCCAAGCACATAACTGACGCTCAATTCTTGGATGCTCTCTCACGGGTAACCGGTTTGCGAGTTGCGCGAACCTGCCTTCTCTCGCGGCGTCTGCGTTCATCTACTCGCCTCTGCATCCCCGCATGATTGCGAGCGGCTCGGATGTCGGTTCTGCGTTCTTTTTTTCTCCGTTCGCTTATCCTTCTCTCCTGCATGGCTCCTCCTCTCCCTAGCGGTAGACCTTGCTATCGAAGATTATATCCTATAGCATAATATCTTGTCAAGTATTAACTAACTTTTTTTATTGATTCCGCCGGCACGCAATGACTGACAAAGGGACTCCTGAGTCGCTCTCCGCAGAGTCTGTTTTCTCTTTTTCAACAGGAGATGGGAGCGCCTCCACAATCCTGATCATAAGTACAATTTCCATAAGTACTTCCATCCGAATCGGCGTTCGCGTGTGCAAGCATTATGCCGCGCACCCCGCAAAATTGAAAGGATTAGGCCAGATCGATTTTGGCTAAAGCACGAGCAACAAAGGATGAATCCGTGAAAACTAAATTGGAACGAGGCTGTTCGGGGGAGATGCGGCAAATGCTGCTTGAACTGTTTCTGAGGGAAGCAGTACGCGAACACCAAATGAGTCGGAGTCGCTGCTTTACCTATCGACGCGCTGAATGCGAGCGGTGGGAGGGCCCGTCCGATTCCCGCCGTCTTGGCCGCCTAAGCTTGTTGGTCCTTCCGCCTTTGAACGAATTCATTGTACTGCAGGATCTTTCCGAGAGCCTTTGCTGAGCGCTGGATCGTTTCGAAGACCGGGACGCCCTGCGACAGGTACCATTCCCGGTATTTCCAGCGGGTCTCCTCGATATCGATCGTATCGCTCGAGCTGCACGGGCCGGGTAAACTCACGACGAACGGTTTGCCGCTCGCGTCGCGGACTGAGGGGATCACGTCGGCCAGGTCCTGCACGAAGGAGGGCATGAAATTGGTCACCCAATGTTCGACGATGACGGCGTCGACCAGTTCGCTTCGCGCAATGATCTCGAGGATCGGCTTGAGCGTGAACGGCAGGAAGACGGGCGTGCCCACGTCCACCGGATTTCTGACGCTGTTGCCGCTTGGCGCGAGATACCGGCGGATGCTTTGCTGCGTCTCCGGCGGGAACTCGAGCATCGAGATGCCATACGGGTCAAGCGCGTCGGCGGCCGCCACCGTTATGGCGCCGCCGCCGCCGACTACCGAAAGTCTTTTCGAACAGAAATTCGGGATATGAGTAAATCCGACGATCAGATCGAGTACTTCCTCCACGCCCACGGCGGGAATTGCTCCGGTCTGTCTGAAGAAGCCGTCCCAAATCTGTTTGCTGCCGCCGAGCGAGGCCGTGTGGCTGGCGACCGCTCGGCTGCCGAGCCCGCTCAGCCCGCCCTTCCAGATGCAGACGGGCTTCTTGAGGCTGGTCCTCTTGACTGCATCGAGAAACCGCTTGCCGTCGCGCACCCCCTCGACATAGGCCACCACCGCCTTCGTCCGGTCGTCGGCCTCGAGATACGAAAGGAAATCCACCTCGTTCAGGTCGCACGCGTTTCCATAACTGATCACTTTGCTGAACCGAATTCCCAGGCCCATTGCCTTTCGGATGAGAAAAGAAGTGAACCCGCCGCTCTGCGAGATAACGCCGATCGGACCGATCTCTGACGGAAAGTCCGGCCCCGGCAAAAGTGTGAGTGCGCTTTCCGGACTGTACACGCCGAAACAGTTCGGCCCAATGATCCGCATGCCGTTCTGGCGCGCGATGCGCGCCATCTGCCGCTCCCATTCGGTTCCCTCAGCCGATCCGGTTTCGCTGAAACCGGCGGTCAGAATCTGGACCGCGCGCACGTGTTTTTCGGCGCAGTCGGCAACGGCTTTCACCACCAGCGGCGCGGCGACGGCGACAATCGCAAAGTCGATATCATCCGGAACGTCCTGCACCCGCGCATACACCTTCTCGCCATCGATATCGGCTGCATTCGGATTGACCGCATACAGCTTACCCTGATAACTGCGCTCTCTCATCGCATAAAAGTACCGGCCGCCATATTTCGTGGGATCGTTTGAGGCGCCGATAACTGCGATTGAACGGGGGTGGAAAATAGGCTGGAACTCCTCAAGAATCATTGGCGCTCTGTCTCTCCTTTTAAGCTGGGGCTCGAAAAAAAAGCAAAATGACCGCGCACAAGTATACCACAAGGACTACGGGTTTCGCAGGACCATTCCCGGCCGCTCGTTCGCGCCGAGATATTCTCCATTGTGCCAGACAGGGGCTCCATTGATGAGCACGGTCTCAATCCCTTGAGGATACCGGTACGGAGCGGCAAACGATGCCATGTCTTCGACGGTATCCGGATCGAAAATCACGAGATCGGCGTAAGCTCCTTCCCGAATTACGCCGCGGTCCTTTATTCCAAGTTGATGCGCCGGCAGCGAAGTGCATTTCCGGATCGCCTCGGCCAGAGGAAACGTCGCCCAGTCCCTCGCATGTCTCGCCAGAAATCGAGGGAATGTCCCATAATGAGATGGGTGCTTCGCCTGGCGCCCGATGCCGACGGCATCAGTCATGAACGACATGTGCGGAAGCTGCAGGAACATGCCCATCGCCATATCGAAACCTTCGTCGTCATGAGAGCCGGAAGTGTAATAGAGTCTCCCGCTTTCGGCCACCGTCAGATCGAACAGAGCCTCGAATGGGTTCCTGGACATATCCTCGGCTATCGCTTCAAGGTTAAGCCCCTCATAAGCGAGATGCTCCTTTTTCCTGAATCCGTAGAAACGGTAATCTCCCCAGCCGGCCTCCTCGTCCCACTCGAAATCACACCACGTACCGCTCTTCCATTGAGGCCATTCCGGTTTGCGATGTTTGAACTCGTCAATGAGCCGATCGCGAATCTCGCGCCGGCCAAGCCGAGTGAAGAAGGCTGGCAGGCCGCCCTCGAGCATCCACGGCGGGTACAGCATGAAAATCGTGGTGGAAGCGACGGCGTAAGGGAGTAGATCGTAGCCGATGTTCATTCCCCGCGCACGCGCCGATTCGGTCAACTGATATGCGGAAAAGAATTGTTCGGTGTATGTTTCTTTGAAAGGCACAAAATGCGAACGCTGAAGCGATGCGCCGGCAGCTTCCGCCACTGATATCATTTCCTCGACCGCTTTATCGAAAAAGCGGGTCTGCCCGCGCAGGTGAACCGTAATATGTCCATTCGGCGGAAGGCCCCGCGCTACGTGGATAAGTTCGGCGGTATCTGCCCAAATTCCCGGCACATATCCGAGACCGAACGACAATCCGGCCGCTCCCTCCTCGATTGACTGCCTCACATGCCGCCGCATTGTCTCCAGTTCTCCGGCAGTCGGAGACCTCCGATTGTACCCCAGAACGTCGAGGCGTACCGTGCCGTGCCCGACCAGTTGAGACATGTTCAGAACCGGACGCAACGTCTCAATATGATGCAGAAATTCGGACATTGTCCTCCAGCCCCATCCGAGGCCCTCCCCCGGAAGAATGCAGTCCCAGTAAGCCGAGAATTGGTCGATGCAGTCGCTATTCATCGGAGCGGGTGAAACCCCGCAATTACCTGTCACCATGGTGGTAACGCCCTGCCGAACAAACGGCTCGAGGAGCTGATGGTGGCGCGGTGAGGCGAAAATAAAATCCGCATGCGTGTGCACATCGATAAACCCGGGTGAGACAATCCTTTGTGAAGCATTTATGACTTGATGCGCCTCGTGGGGGGACTGCGTTCGATCCACAGCCGCAATACGCGCATCTTTTATGAGCAAATCGGCTGGAAAACCTTGATGACCGGTGCCGTCCAAAATTGTTCCATTTTGCACCGATATATCAAATTTCATTTTTTTCCTCCCTCAGCCCGAAAGCCCTTGCGAACGATTTAGTTTCTGTTCATAATACCACAACTATCAGCGAAATAAATGGAAAAAGTCTTGAAATGCACACGAGCCACGGCATGCAAGACATTGCTTGTCCCAGTGGCACTTTTCTTGCTTCTTTTTTCGCAACATTTGGGAGAAGAACACGCTCCTTTAAGACTGATTCCGGTAAATTAAGACAAACTAATCTTTTTTTTAAGAGTAAAGTTTTACACTTGACATTGATAAACTTGTAGGATATAATCTGTTTTACGTACGCGGGGGTCCTTTTGCTTACCAAATACGCGCACGCCTGGAAAAACAGTAAGAGCAGTAGTAACACCAAAAAACGGGATTTTTCAGAATCGGTTAAGACGGTAGCTGCACCTATTGTTGTCGGAGAGCGTGAATTTGGTTTGCTTACAGACGTGGCTGGGCGAAGCGGTCCAACCAAAAGCAACTTTATAGCCGGCAAGGCATAATGTTGTTGCTCGCCATATTTCTGTAGACACCAAATCACTTCAAAATACCAACTCGCATAATTCAGAGGCCGTAGGTGTTCGTGTCTCTCGAAATAAGGAAGTTGGATGAGGAGGCGAAAATAAGCACCTAGTTTCAACACATACTCCAAGAACATCACAGTTGCATTTCGAATAGGACTAGTCGCAGAGCAATTGCAGAATGGAAGCAGAATCGAATATGGATGTGAAAGCAGTAGTAGCCATAGGCGGCAAGAATAGTCGTTCGATAGATCCAGTAAAAGTTCCGAAGGCGCTCTTTCCGATTGCGAATAAGCCGGCATACCAGTATACGCTCGAGACACTGGAACGGATGGGAATTAGGGAAGTTTTCTTGACCGTTGGCGACAAGGAGATTGTGTCCGCGCTGACGAATGAGCCGCTGGAAGGAATGAAAGTTCGTACGGTGGTGGAAGATCATCCGCGAGGAACAGCCGGCTGCCTGAAACCGCTCGAGCCGGAGCTTTCGGGCCATACCATAGTTTTGATTGCCGCCGGTTTGATTTCCCTCCATCCCGAAGACTTGCAGCAGATGATCTTGCACCACAAGCATTCGGGAGCGGACCTGACTGTAGGACTGGTGACTCAGGGAGAGAAGAAATCCGGGATCGAGCGCGTACTGCTGAACGGGAACAACGAAATCGAAGAGGTGGTCCAGCTTCACTTCTCGATGGATCGACGCTCCAATATGGAAACGTCCGGTATCTATGTGCTCGAGTCGCAGGTGCTCGAACATATCAAACCGACGGGCTTCATGGATATGAAGGAGCAGCTGCTTCCGAAAGTGCGCAAGAGCGGAATGAAGGTGGAAGGTTGGAAACACAAGCAGAATTGTGCCGGGATCAGAACCATCGGCGATTACTTGCGGATGAATTTTGAGTTGCTGCGGGATACACCCCAAGCAAAGCAGCACCTTGATGATTATCAGGAAATTACGAGTCAGATTTGGGTGGGAAGAAATGTGTCCATTGACCCGACGGCGACGTTGATCCGCCCGCTGGTTATCGGGGAGAATACCTCCATTGATAAGAACGTTACTCTCATAGGGCCGTCGGTTATCGGGCCGGGCTGTCAATTGAAGAAGAACAGTTTCATTCGTGAAAGCGTTCTCTGGGCCGATAGCTCGCTTCCTTCAGATTTTGAAGTGGACAAATGCCTGATCAGCGGTAAGGCCGCAAGATTCGACACCGGCTATTGCCGCGAAAGCATTATCCTGAACGGAGAGCCGTTCCTGGATGGCATTGGGGCCGTCCTGGGCGGGACGACCGTGCGCAAAGTTATAAAGGAAAAACCGAGTTGGACCAGGCAACTGAACGGGCGCCTGTACCCGATCCTGAAAAGAACGCTGGACCTGGCCTTCTCCGGCACGCTGCTCCTCCTCACATTACCGCTGTGGACCTTCATCGCCATAGCGATCAAACTTGATTCGCGAGGGCCGGTTTTCTTTGCGCAGACTCGCTGCGGCAAAGATGCCAGGCCATTCAAAATGATCAAGTTCCGCACTATGGTCCAAGAGGCCGAAGAGATAAAAACCAGGATTCAGAACCTGAATCAGTCCGACGGACCAATGTTCAAGATCGACGGCGACCCCCGCGAAACTCGGGTCGGCCGCTTTCTCCGAAGGACAAATCTGGACGAGCTCCCCCAACTTCTCAACGTGCTCCAGGGGCACATGAGCGTTGTCGGCCCTCGCCCGCTCTCCATGAGCGAGATGCGCTTTAATCCCCATTGGCGCGACGTACGCCTGAAGGTCCAGCAAGGTCTCACCGGCCTGTGGCAGATAAAAGGCAAGAGCACTAATTTTTTCCATAACTGGATTCAGTTGGATCTGCAGTACGTCGATGAATGCTCATTCCTGCTGGATCTCAAAATCATTTTCCTGACTTTCTTCAAAGCTCTCAGCAAGGTATAAACCTGCCAACCGCTGCCTCCGCTCGTCTCTGTGGAGGCAGCGGTTCTTTTGATTACCCACCAGTGTGGTAGCTTGATCCTCCTTATTTGTTTCAATATGAAACAAATATCAAACGATGGTGCCGCTCCCGTATCCTCTCGTATATATAAGTATCTGTTAACAAAAGGCTTATATTGATTGCAAAGCTGGCACCCAAATTGCTTTTTCTTCTCTTGAATTATATAATTGAAATGAGGAGGCAGAGAACCCATGCGTTTTGACAAATTCACAATAAAAGCGCAAGAGGCAGTGCAAGAAGCCCAGCAGATCGCTGAACAGTATAACCATCAGGCGATTGAGCCGGAGCATCTACTCGCGGCCCTGTTACGGCAACCTGAGGGGATCGTTGCCCCCATTCTGCAGCGGCTCGAGGTCGATCCCAGGGTAATTACGAATCGGCTGGAAGAAATTCTCGAGCGGATGCCGAAGATTTATGGCGAGGCCGGCCAATTATACATGTCAAATGCGCTTTCCAGAGCGTTCAATCGGGCCAACGCCGAAGCCCAGCAGCTAAAGGATGAATTCATTAGCACCGAGCACCTCCTGATAGCAATTGCCGAGGGCGAAAAGGCAAGCGAGGCGGCCCGGCTCCTGCGTGAATACGGGGTTACTCGCGATACGATCTACAAGGTGCTGGTCGAAATCCGGGGGAGCCAGCGAATCACCGATCAAACGCCCGAAGAGAAGTACCAGGCATTGAAGCGGTACAGCCGCGACCTGACCGAACTGGCGGAGAAAGGCAAACTTGATCCGGTTATCGGGCGCGATGACGAGATCAGGCGAGTGATGCAGGTGCTCTCGCGCCGAACCAAGAACAATCCCGTCCTGATCGGAGACCCAGGCGTGGGAAAGACGGCAATAGTTGAAGGGCTGGCCCAGCGGATGGTTGCCGGCGATGTTCCGGAATCCCTGAAAAACAAGCGCCTCGTCGCGCTCGATTTGGGCGCGCTGGTGGCCGGCTCCAAATTTCGCGGCGAGTTTGAGGATCGCTTGAAGGCCGTGCTTCGCGAAATCGAGGAAGCGGAAGGCAGCATCGTTCTGTTTATCGACGAACTGCACACGCTGGTTGGCGCCGGGGCTGCGCAGGGCGCCGTCGACGCCTCGAACATGCTCAAACCGGCTCTTGCGCGCGGGGAATTGCGCTGCATTGGGGCGACCACCTTGACTGAGTACCGAAAGCATATCGAGAAGGACGCCGCTCTCGAGCGGCGGTTCCAGCCTGTCCTCGTGGAGGAGCCTTCGGTTGAGGACACCATCGCGATCCTGCGAGGGCTGAAGGAGCGATATGAGGTGCATCATGGCGTGCGTATTCAGGACGCCGCGCTCGTGGCCGCTGCCGTTCTTTCGCACCGCTACATCTCGGACAGGTTTTTACCCGACAAAGCAATCGATCTGATCGATGAGGCGGCCTCGCGGCTGCGCATCGAGATCGATAGTCTGCCGACCGAGATTGACGAGGTCGAACGCAAGATCATGCAACTCGAGATCGAGCGGCAGGCGCTCCGCAAAGAGAGAGACGCCGCCTCCCGGGAACGACTCGAGAAGCTCGAGCGGGAACTGGGGGATCTGAAAGAGCAGAGCGGGCAGATGAAAGCGCAGTGGCAGCTCGAAAAAAATGTCATTCAGCGCGTTCGCGAGATCAAGGAGCAGATGGACCGCGAAAAGACCGAGGAACAGCGCGCGGAGCGGGCGGGCGACCTGAACCGCGTCGCCGAAATCCGTTACGGGCGCATGATCGAGCTGCAGAAACAGCTCGAAGAGACGAATAAAAGGCTGGCGGAAATCCAGAGCACGCGCAGTTTCCTCAAGGAAGAAGTCGACGATGAGGATATCGCCGAGATCATTTCCAAATGGACCGGTATTCCCGTCTCAAAACTGCTTGAAGGCGAAATGGAGAAGCTGGTGAAAATGGATGACAGACTGCGCCAACGCGTCGTCGGACAGGACCACGCGATCCATGCCGTCTCCGACGCCGTCCGCCGCGCCCGGGCCGGCCTGCAAGACCCCAACAGGCCGATCGGCTCGTTCATATTCCTCGGGCCGACCGGTGTCGGCAAAACCGAACTGGCGCGCGCGCTTGCCGAATTCCTTTTCGATGACGAGTCGGCAATGATCCGGATAGATATGAGCGAATACCAGGAGCGACACACTGTTGCGCGGCTGATCGGGGCGCCGCCCGGATACGTCGGCTATGAAGAGGGCGGACAACTGACCGAATTGGTCCGCCGCAAGCCTTACAGCGTTGTGCTCTTCGACGAGATCGAAAAGGCGCACGCGGATGTCTTCAACGTTCTGCTTCAGATCCTGGATGACGGGCGCCTGACCGACGGCCAGGGTCGCACTGTGGATTTCAAGAACACCGTCATCATCATGACCTCGAACGTCGGCAGCCAATATCTTGCCCAGGTCAATGGTGATCCCGAACAGGCGCGTAAAGTGATGCTCGATGCGCTGCGCCGCGAGTTCAGGCCGGAATTCCTGAATCGGATCGACGACATCATCACCTTCAACAGCCTCGGCAAAGACCAGATCAAGGAGATAGTCTCCATTCAGCTTGCGCGCGTGAAGCAACGGCTTGCCGAGCGGAAGGTAGACCTTCAGCTGACCGAGCACGCGCAGGAACTGCTGGCCGAGCAAGGATACGATCCCGCCTATGGGGCGCGTCCGCTCAAGCGGACTATCCAGCGCCTGGTGCTCGATCCGCTCGCCATGAGCCTGCTCAAGGGCGAGTTCCGTGAAGGCGGCACGATCGAGGTGGATGCCGAGAATGAGCAGATCGTTTTCAGAAAAGTAGAGCCGGCGAGAGTCTAAAGCAACAGGGGGATACCCTGATTACATAAAGCAAGGGCGGCCGAAAGGCCGCCCGCCTTCTTTTCCTTAGCATCTGTGTTGAGAAGAATTATTTCTTTTTTTGCAGTTCCGCCTCGATCATTACTTGAAAACCCCGGAGGGAGCGATCATCCAGGAAGGTCCCATTAACAAAAACCGAAGGTGTAGCTTTTACTCCCATATCCTTGACCGCCTGCTGATCTCTTGCCAGTTGTTCTTTGCAGTAGGCTCCATTCATGTCCTCATTGAATTTTTCCAGGTCCAGATATGTTTCGCGCGCGACAGCCGCAATAGTCGCGCTATCGATCGCCGTCCCTCTTGCCGTCAACGCATCGTGGAATTGCCAGAATCTCCCCTGTTGGTGCGCAGCGAGAGCCGCCAGCGCGGCCTCCTTCGCGTACTTGTGATACGACCACGGACAGTTTCTCAATACGATTTTGACCTGGTTGGGATGCATATCCAGCACCTGCTGGAGACGCGGCATAAGCCGCACACATGCCGGGCATTGGTAGTCAGTGAAAGCCATGACAGTAACCGGTGCATCTCGAGGCCCTTTAAAAGGCGCTGCGGCTGCCCCCGGATCATTCATTCCAACGACGGAGAGAGGCGCCGCCGCTTGATCTTCTGGATCATCATATTCCGCCGGAGCGACATCACGATATTCCAAAATGATCGAGTCGATCTGGTTGCGCGGGAACCACTTCAATTCACGGCTCGCAGTAACTTCGATCTGGACGCGATCGTCTTCTTCAGCCGTGATGATACCTTCAAATGACTTTCCATTTACGAGGATGATGGTGTCGGCGTACGCCGGTGCGAGGTAAAAGAAAACATTGACAAAAACCAGAATCACCAGCCAGTTGCATTTTGCCATGGTCAGTTCATTCCCCTCCTATCTTGAAGCGAACGCTGTTCTGAGAATCGATCCTTAGTGGGGTGACAGTAAGGCTCTTCCGATACACCGCTCTCGCCTAACCGAGTGGTCCCGGACAACGGTGGTTATATTAATTCCTCGGGTGAAGCCGCGGTGAAATCGATTTTTGACAACCGGCATGCTGATATTTCCGATGTCGTGATGCGCTACTGGTCGGAATGAAACAGGAACGTGTTTCCGCCCATTTTGATTTCATCGCCGTCACAAAGGAAAGCCGATTGAACCCGTGTCCCGTTAAGCCGAGTCGGAGAGAGCACTGCGAAATTTATCACCTGATAACCGTTTTCCACGCGTTTAATTGCAGCGTGTTTGCGAGAACAGAAGAAACCGCCTATTTTTACATCGCACTCAGATGCCTTGCCGAAGAAAAGATCTGCTTTATCGAGCCGAATCAGTACATCATTATGCCCGTTTTTCAAGCGAAGATGCGCCTTGCGACTGGCGCTCACCTTCTTCTGAATCTTCTCCATGCTCTTCGGTTCGACCAACATGGTGCCTCGCTCTGGAGAATCCATATCAGGAAGAGCCTCTTTTATGGGTGCATCCAGCGGCTTCCTTTTCTTCGCATGGCTATCGAAAACAAGAACGTGCTTGCCGATCCCGATCTCATCACCGAAGTTGAGGGCGGTTGACCCGATGATCTTTTGCCCGTTGATAAACGTGCCGTTGTTGCTGTCCAGGTCATTGATCAGGACGGAGCCGTCATTCTTTTCGATGATTGCATGATGGCGTGAAACCGCAAGATTATCGATAACGATATCACAATCGTCCGCGCGTCCAATGATCATCTTGTTCCGATTTACGTCAAATGTTCCCAAAATATCGCGACCAAATACGAGCGTCAGGATCGCCATGTTTGTCTCCTCTTTCAGTCGATTACTGCATCTAAGTAAAATGTTATAAGCACGTTATGTATAATTCGAAATTCCCGTGTTTCTCCTCGGGCAACCAAGGCGACTCACCGCCCGAAGGCAATGCCGTCACTACTGAATAGGGAGCAAAGTTCTTGCCAATGCCGGCGATCACACCTGTCGGGCCTCGACTGACCTGCTTGATCCGAGGCGGATTCGGCCGCAGCCATTTTCCTCCTCGAGTGCAATAACTGCCCTGGAACGCAGATCGCCCACCGGGATTTTTCTTCTCAAGTGCGCATGGCCCTATGATGATGGGTCATCGGCACTAGACGGACGGTCGTCACTGGCAGGGCTTCGACTAATTTCTTGCGGAGGCGCTGAATTGGGAGGTGAGGCGGGATTGCGCGTTGCCGCTTCCCGTCTGAAAGGCGGCGGTTACCGAGACAAGGCCGGTCGGTGTAGCCGTGAACTGCAAGTTTTCGACATAACTGGCAAGCACAACCTGCATTCCACTTGCCGTCTGCACTATCTGTCCCCACGGCGGACCGCCCGGCGCAGGCGGCTGGAATTCGTATCGAACGGCCGCTCCGTCGAAAGTATCAACGAAATCAATGGTGCTGTTGCCGTTGCTGACCACGATTGTCGCCGCGTTGGCGCGTCGTATTTTTTCGGACATGATCTCGATTGTCCGCTCCGACTGCTGTTTGAGCGTAACAATGTTCGTATCGAGTATGAAAGCTTCCGACGTGGTAATCCAAAAGCGCACGACCATAATCGAGATGACCAGGGCGATCACAACAGTCAGCGCGAGTTCTACCAGGGTGAAACCGGCTTCGTTTCTTGCAGTCTTTATTTGCGACATTTCTTCAGCACCACCTGTCAGGGCCGCGAGATATACGTGCACACTTCAGCGAGCGAAGGAGTATAATGCCGCGGCATTGGTCCGCCCGGATTGCGGTGTTTCCTCGTATCAACCCTCGCCTGGGCAGGATTCTGATCCGCATAATAGATACGGATGGTTATCTGTTTGAGCAGTCCCGTTTGCCCTCCCACAGGTATGTCGTCGATCAGCAACTGATAAACAAAGATTCTTTTGCTGCCGATCCCGTAGTCGGCCACGCCGTCGCCGTCAAAATCAGCATACAAGCGGTCGTTAGGCGGCTCGGCCGGGATCGCCGGTCGAACCCCGGGAATGGCCGGCTGGGCCGGCTGGGCTCCATTATGGTTGTTTGCGATCAAGGCATCGAAGTTGGCGGACCCCATTGCGGCGAAATTAAGGATGCGTTCTGTCACCATGCGGGCCTGCGAATCGGCCAGGTGCCGCTCCTGGTTGGTGATCGCCGATCGCATCGAGACGGTCAGCATGGCGCCGATGCCGAGCAGCAACAGCGTCAGGATGACAATCGACACCGCCACTTCGACAAGAGTGAGACCCCTTTCATCACGAACGACTCTCATCGCGATTCCTTCTTTTCCACATCAGAATATGATGGTCTCATTGCGCGGCATCTGTTCGATCATGTTCTGAATTCCAGCGTCGCGGCGCTCGGGAGAGGCTTGTATCGCCAGCGGTGCGTCGGGCGCCTGCTCAAACGCGTATTCATCGGCAGCCTCCACACTCGATTGTTGCACGGGGGCTTCTCTCTCGGCCAAACCGGAATCAACGCTCGCGGGGGAAGAGCGCACATCATCGCGTTGAGGCGCGGCAGCGCCGCGAAAGAGAACACCGGCAGCACACAGCAGGAGTATTCCCGTGCACAGCGCGAGCAGTCGCAAATCCCCGTATCGCCCGGCTTGCGCCCCTTTCCTTATGTCGTTCCGTTGGCTCAGAGAAGATTTTTTTTGCTGCATCGATCACCTCATGAAAAATCAGGATTGAAATCCGGCTCGTCCGAAGGGAGTTCAAAAGACTCGGAATAGCCGGGAATATATTGTCCTTGCGAAATCCATTGGACCTGGTTCATGCCCAGCCCTGCCGGCAGGAATAACGAAGTTGTCGGGAAGAAAGGCGGCGCAAGTCCTCCGTTGAGGCGCATGTCGTAAATGAAGTTCCTCGCGTACCCTGTCGCATGGCCGCTGCCGTTGAACGTGCCGAAGGCGCCGTAATAGCTGGAGATCACTCCACCCAGAATCGTCGCGGTCCCCCGCGGCTCTCCGGAGGAATAGCCGTCAACCTGGACGACTCCGTTGGGAGCGGAGGTCATCAGAGTGCCGTGAATGACGACGTCATCGGGTGCGGTGGCGCCAATCCTGATGTCGCCGCCGGGACTGAATACGCCGAACACGTTCTCGGCGTCCGGCGTGGTGAGCGGATTATCCTCGTATGCGAGATCGCGCGTTATGACTACATCGCCCTCCGCAAAAACACTCGCCGCCGTCTCCGATTCGATTGCAGGCGGGATTTCTCCCTCACCTGTCCTTGAGGGACCACCGAGAGACTCGATGTCTCCCGCCACGTACAGAGCTCCATTGGGTGTCCCCGTATACGTTATGGAATTGACCGTGGTGAGGTTATTTGCGGCATCAACCACGATATTCGAGGTGGACCCGTTCGAGTGCGAAATGTTGTAGCATTGATTCCCGCCGCCATCGACATACACAAGAACATCCGCAGCAGTTCCTTGAACATAGATGCCGCCGGTCAGCGAGGCGCCGTCGTTGGGCACATAGATGCCATCCGGCGGGGGAGCGGCGTCGGGCGGAAGCCCGAGCCTTGTGCGCAGTTCATCATTGTCCGCGGCCGACCCGCCGACCGAAGCTTCAAGCTGGTCGAAGGCATTGGGCGGCAAATCTATCTCATCGGCCCCACGCTCGAAGCCTTCGCCGAATACCGGCACGTCCTTGGGCGCGTTGTGGTCGGCAGCAAGCAGTTTCGGATTGCCATTGTTGTAGTAATACGCGTCGTCGGCGACGCTGGAGACCAGCCCGTTCGAGAAGGTCGGGTTATACGCAAACGCGAACCGGTCGTTGGTATGTACACGACCGCTGAAATTCGTGTTCGTCGTGAACCATACGCGTGTGCCGCTGGTGAGGGTATGTTTATCGGTGAACAGGGCGTAGTTTGCAAAGCTCTGCCGGTCAACTTGTATCTGGAAATTGCCGGTCGAGACTATCCGCATCAAACGGTCGGCAGAGTCCGGATTGGTGCCGCGGGAAGTGATCGTGTATTGGAAATTGTAAACCTGCCGGATCGGCGTAATCTCCTGGCTCACGAATGCAAGATCGGCTTCTACTTGCTCAAAGCAGGCACTGTTCGGCAGTTGCACTCCCGGCAATGTCACATGGTCGGCAAAAAAACTCTCCGGATTCGAGAGTATCGGACCCGTACCGGGCCAGCCGGCCTGAAAACCGGAAAAACGCGCAAGCGCATCCCGCCTGATGGCTGCCTTCATGGCGTGCTCGCCCGCCTGTGCCGCATAAAACGATTCGACGTTTTCCGCCCGGATCGCCGTCGATTGTTTATCCTGAATGGTCCTTGTGGCTGCGACGGAAACGAAAACCGCCGCAACAAAAAGAACCATTGCCAGCGAAATCAGCAAGAATCCGCGCGGGTCGCCCGCAACAGCTCCACCGGGGAAACAGCGGGATGCCTTTTGTGAGATCATGATTCCCCTCCTTGTTGCATGATCGGAGTTTACCAATAGCATATTCCGCGCCATTCCTGCAATTCCGGCATAACCTCAGCCGAATCAATGAGCTCTGTCTACCCATTCCTCTGGATTCTCATGGAGAAGACCCACAGGAAGGACCAAAATTGTAATTGTCAACGGTTTTTTGGAATTCTAGAGGGGAACCGAGAAAGGATCAGGGTTGACTGAATGAGCCGGCGCGGATCGCAACGAAGAAAAAGAAAATGAAAAACAGCACCAGCCCAATTGCGAGAAATATGAAGAACCGTGTCGGACTGGCCGAGGCGGGAATAGAACTCGTGACCTTGCTTTTTTTTGGCTTTCTCTGCTTTCGTTTTGACATATGGAAACGCTTAATTGATCGGCCTATTCCTTCGTCAGAGACCTATAGTATTTCAGGCATTTTGTGCAGCTTCCGTCCGACTCTTTCCATTCCGGATGCTCCTTCGATATCCGGTCAAGCACATATTTTTCGGCTTCAAAATGAGCTTGAAATCTGTCAACGGAAACCTCATCGCCGCAGAGCGGACAAATAATGCGTTTAGCGACCATCGAAACATCGTCCTTTCGGGAATACTGTGCAGGATTTACAGCTATTATAGCGGAGGCTGCGTCCCGGCGCAAATTTGACCTTTAACCGATCGGTATGCTATCGTAATCTTGCCTCGCTTGCGGCGGCAGCAGGTCAAATACGAGTGATGAATGGCATCACATATGAAGGAATCCGAAGCAAAAAGAACTCATCGGGACATTAACAGGTATCATTGCCCTCCATTTTTCGAGGCCCGCGTTTGCGGAGCGACTCTTATCGAAGAGCAAGCGAAAGTGGAAGATATCAGTATTCGCGGCCTGAGCATTCGGACCTGTTGCGAGTTCAGCCCCGGCAGCGATGTCGAAATAGAACTTAAAAGCAATTACCTTCATCCCGTCAAGTTGCAGGCGCGCGTGAGATGGGTTGCTCCCGTTGAAGGGAGTGGCTCATCTCGATTGGTGGGATGCTCCATTCGCAAGGTCGGGGTGATCGAGTGGTTTCGCTACATGAGGGTTCTGTCTCATCTCAAGAAGGAGTTGTGGTAAGTGTCGGAGTGTAGCGCTCAAATAAGACAATCGTGCGCCGGGCAAGAAAGAAGGCATGCGCCTCGCCGGGACGCCGTATATCCCGTTCGGCTCAAGAGCACCCATTATACTGACGATGCGCCCGAATGGTTTTTTCGCACGAAGAATGTATCCGCCAATGGTCTTCTCCTCGATTCGGCCGACGTATTCACACCGGGAGCCGAAGTGGCCGTCTCGATCGCCATCCCGCTTGGCCCCGATGCGTCTTTCCCGTCGGCCCAACTCGATGCCCCTGCCGTCATCGTGCGGTCGGAGCCGCTCGATCAAGAACAGAACGAAGGATATTCCCGCCGAATTGCGCTGCGATTTCTTGTAAAGCCGATGGTTACGACCGGCGTATCCATGTTTGATTGAGGAAACTCCCGCCTTCTAGTCGATCAAGCTTGCAATGTTTCCATTTTGCCACTGTTTTCGCAGGGAAGGGTTGTCTCGTCCGGCGCAGGAGAGTCAGGGATGTGAGGAAGGAGCAGGTGGTAAAAGGTAACATTTCGGACGGATTCTGAAGCCGGAATGACCAAACGCGCTCAAGCGGGAAAAGGTCCTTGATACTAATCCTGCAGTTCCCGCACGTCTATATTCAATTCCCGCAGCTTCTGCTGGAGACTTTGGCGCAGCATGTCAATCGCGCGAGCGGTCCGGCTGATATTGCGATCGTTCTCCTCCAGCTTGCGGAGGAAGTACCGGCGCTCCGCCGACTCGACCATTTTCTTCTTCCACTCGCGGAATGGCAGGTCGGTATCGAGCAGGAGAGCTCGAGAGAAGTCGTCGCCCGGTTGCCGGCGGATCTCCGGGGGCAGGTCATCCCGCCTGATGATCTCGCTGTTTGTCAGGACAACGGCGCTTTCGATCGAGTTCCGCAATTCACGCACATTGCCGGGCCAATGGTAGGCGAGCAGATCTCTGATCGCCTCAGAGTCGAGGCTCAAGATCATCTTTTTGTGTTTGACGCTGTACATTTTGACGAAGTGATCGGCCAGCGCGGCAATGTCATCAGTTCGCTCTCTCAGCGTCGGCAGACAGATGCTGATCACCTTCAGCCGGTAGTACAGGTCCTCACGAAAGACGCCGTCCCGCGTTGCCGAGGCAAGGTCCTTGTTCGTGGCGCTGATGATGCGCACGTCGACGCTGATGGTCTTCTCTCCTCCCAGCCGCTCGAATTTTTGTTCTTGGAGCACTCTGAGTACTTTTGCCTGCGTGTTGACGCTCATATCACCGATTTCATCGAGAAAAAGCGTGCCGCCGTGGGCGACTTCGAACTTCCCCCTCCTTTGAGCCGTTGCGCCCGTAAATGCCCCTTTTTCATGGCCGAATAATTCGCTCTCGATCAGGTTCTCAGGCAATGCAGCGCAGTTCATGATGATGAATGGCCCATCGCTTCGATGACTCCGCCGGTGAATCTCGCGGGCGACCAGTTCCTTGCCCGTGCCGCTCTCGCCCTCGATAAGGACAGCGGCGTCGGTCTGGCACACCTTTCCGATGCGATCGAATACCTCCTGCATCGGCTTGCTGGCGCCAATTATCTCTCCGTAGGATTCGTGCCGCTTCAATTCTTCAGCCAGTCGGCGGTTCTCGCACTCGAGCGAGATTTTCTCAAGCGCTCTTCGCGCCGTCAGGCGCAGTTCATCGACCTCATACGGCTTCGCAATGTAGTCGTACGCCCCTTTTTTCATTGCCTCGACCGCAATTTTCTCAGAACCGTGAGCGGTAACGATAATAACCACCGGCGCACGCTGAAGCTGGCGAAGTCTCTGCAGTGCCTCGAGACCGTCCATCTCCGGCATCGCAACGTCCATGATTACCAGGTCGGGATTTTCCTTCTGCGCAATCTCCATGGCCTCTACTCCATTCCCAGCCTCCAGTATGCGGCTCGCAAAGCTGGCAAGGGCGCGCCGCATCCCGTAGCGGGCGGATTTCTCGTCATCCACGAGGAGGATTTTCGATTCCGATGTCATGATTCTCCCGTTTCATTTGCACCCGGCGCCGCGGCGCTTGATTCGACCGGAATGCTGATGGTGACGCTAGTCCCATTCTCGCTTTGTACTCCGATGCTGCCGCCCAACTCGGCAAGTTTTTCCTTGACTACCCAGAGCCCCAACCCGCTACCGCCCTCCCGCGTCGTATAGAACGGCTCGAAAATTTTCGGCATGTCCTCGTCGGAGATGCCCGGCCCCGTATCCCGCACAACGATCACCACTGACGACTTCTCCGTTCCCGGCGAATGACAGGAGACACGGACCGAAAGCGTGCCGCCGTGGGTCATGGATTGGAGGCCGTTATGCATGACATTGAACAGTATCTCGCGAATCGTCACCGGGCTGGCCTTGAGAACCGGTATCTTGCCATTGTAGCTGCACGTGATCACGATATTATGCAGCGATGCCTCCGCCCGCAGAACGCTCGCCACATTCTCGACGACGTCCCGCAGGTAGGTCGTCTGTTCCTCGTAGGCCTTCGGGCGAGCCACCAGGAGCAACTGGTTTACCACTCCGGCAAGCTTATCAATCTCGTCCTCGACCATCGTCAAATCCTTGTAGAACTGGTTCTCGGGCGGCAGCTCCTCCCGCATCACGTGCGCGATCGCTTTGATGGAACTCAGCGGATTCTTGACTTCGTGCGCGATCTGGCCGGCCAGTTGCCCCAGGCTCATCCACTTCTCGCTGGCAAGCATGCGCCGCTCAAGTTCGAGCTTGTCGCGAAGCAAACGCGTGTTGTCGATTGCGCTGATCAGGTGGTTCAAGAGAATCGACAGCATCTCGATCTCGTTGTCGTACAGATCGCGATATTGCGTGCTCGAGCCAAGCGACAGGATGCCCGCAAGGTTGCCCTCGCGATAGATCGGCAGCACCATGGTCGCTTCGAGTTCCTTCATCTCCTTCACGATGAATTGATCGCGCGTCTGCCAAAACGAGATATTGTTGACCCGCGTGTTCTGGAAATATCGGACGATGTTTTCGAATTCATACGACGGCAGGGGTGAAGACGTCTCTTCCACGACCAGTTTCCCCTCTTCGTGACGGAACAAAATGATTCTGCAGGTGCTCAGTCGCATTGCGGCCTGAACACTGTTCACCACGTACCGGAGCAGCCTGCCGACTTCAATGCCCTGGAGCGACGCCAGCCGGTGGCTCAGCTCCGTGAACACGCGCCGGTAGTAATTCTGCTCGCGGAAAAACAGCGTGTTGAACACAGCCTGAAACCGCTCTCGCAACGGCTCGACCAGGAGAATGAGACCAATGACCAGGATCGCCTCGATGATCCTGAAATCGATGTCGAGCGTCCTTTCGACGGCATCCCCGACCCGGCGGATGCCCAAGATGTAGACGCCGAGAACGAAAGTTGCCAGGATTGAATAAAAGAGACTCCTCTTGAGGACATACTCCATGTAGTTGTACCGGAGAATGAAATAGGAAAAAATAATCGTCGGGAACATCGGTGCAAGCGCACAAGCGCTCTCGAAGTAAGCCCCTAATACCGGCACGCTCTGCGCGCGAAGCACATAGGTGAAGAATAACAAGCCGAAGATGATGACGAATGTCCGTACCATCGAGATGTAGAAGCGCCGCTGGATGTCGTCGCGCGAGAGGACCGACAACCGGTAGCACATGAAAGATGCGGCCGCAATCGCCACGACCGCCCAGTAATGGAAAAGATTGGAAGCGGCAAATATGTTTTCCGCACGCGGCAACTCCGGATGCTGCACCAGGTTCATTGGAGCACTCCACAGCAGAAGGAGCGGTGAGTACGACAGGAAGAGCGGCAGGTACCGCTTGCGAGAAACAGATTCACCCTTGGCCTCGTCGAGGAAAGCAAGGAGCGTGTGCACCAGGAGAGCCGGAATGAATCCGATGCTCAATGTGGATGCGGTATCCCATATCAGTCCGATGAGCATCACGCGCACGCCGGTGAGCAGACTCGAGAAGATCGTGACAAAATTGCCGGAATGCCAGATGAAAACGGCCACGACCAGCGTAAAAAAGACCCTTTCGCTGTGCCGCTTTTCCTTGCGCCGGGACATCATCATGATCAGAATGAGCTGGAGCACGGCGCCCATGAAGTGTCCGATGAATTCTATCAGCTGATTAAAGTGCATGATCTGTTGCAGCAGTCCGTTCCGCTGTGGGAAACCTCGGCAGTGGTTCTCCATATTTTACCACAGTCGACAGAGGCAACACCATAATTGTGATTGACTGGCAACTCATCGATAAGCAATGGCGCCTCGCACGTCCTGAAACACCGCCCCTGTTCTCCACCGCTTCTTGGTTTTCCTCCCATTCCCACAAAGGCAGAGATTTTATTGAAACAGTTTATTTTACATTTTCATCTCTTCATTTGAATCGAAAGTCGAGTTTGAAGTCATAAAGCCAAGGGATGTGCGGGTTGA
>QZKU01000093.1 GCA_003598085.1 Candidatus Abyssobacteria bacterium SURF_5 | reverse complement strand
CGTTTCAATCCACGCGCCCCCGCGGGGCGCGACAAATGTGAGGAGCCGCAACCATGAGCTTATTTAAGTTTCAATCCACGCGCCCCCGCGGGGCGCGACCCAGCGGAAGCGGACCGGGGACGGTGGTTACTGTTTCAATCCACGCGCCCCCGCGGGGCGCGACGGAAATCAGGAAAGGAGAAATGATATGTGGAAATGGTTTCAATCCACGCGCCCCCGCGGGGCGCGACTTTCAAGCGCCGGGTCAATGCGAGGAATCAAAGGGTTTCAATCCACGCGCCCCCGCGGGGCGCGACCTTCGCCGCCTCGAGCGCAAGAATCGCAATATTGTTTCAATCCACGCGCCCCCGCGGGGCGCGACCGACGCGACCGAGGACGCTGGCCGACCTGAACATGTTTCAATCCACGCGCCCCCGCGGGGCGCGACGCGCCAACACCCGATTCCGCCCGCCGATAAAATCGTTTCAATCCACGCGCCCCCGCGGGGCGCGACGTCCGTGTTCTCGTCCGACAGGTCCGCCGAGTCCGTTTCAATCCACGCGCCCCCGCGGGGCGCGACGAGATTCCGATTTTGCATCGCGCGTGGCTGCCGAGTTTCAATCCACGCGCCCCCGCGGGGCGCGACCCGTCCATGTTTGTCCATTCCGTCCACTCCTGGTTGTTTCAATCCACGCGCCCCCGCGGGGCGCGACTTCTCAATTAGTAACAGGTCCTCGCACTATATGCGTTTCAATCCACGCGCCCCCGCGGGGCGCGACGCAGCCTCGCACTGCATCCTGGATTACCTCGCCGTTTCAATCCACGCGCCCCCGCGGGGCGCGACATGGAGGCCGAGGTTGGTGTCCCCAGTCCGGCACCCGTTTCAATCCACGCGCCCCCGCGGGGCGCGACACGTTGGGAGAGATAAATGTCGGTAACATTTGTGTTTCAATCCACGCGCCCCCGCGGGGCGCGACGTATAACTACCTCGACAACGCATACGATCATCTCGGTTTCAATCCACGCGCCCCCGCGGGGCGCGACTTGCGCCGTACTTGTCGACCGTCTGTACCTCGTCCGTTTCAATCCACGCGCCCCCGCGGGGCGCGACTCATTCGGCCGCTGCCCGGGGCGACGATCAATTGTTTCAATCCACGCGCCCCCGCGGGGCGCGACGCGCGCGACATCGCCAACGAACTCATGCGCATGGTTTCAATCCACGCGCCCCCGCGGGGCGCGACGCCGCTTCGCCAGGAAGAGCAACATGTCGGGCGAGTTTCAATCCACGCGCCCCCGCGGGGCGCGACAATTCGATCACGCGCCATCCCCGATAGAGACTCAGTTTCAATCCACGCGCCCCCGCGGGGCGCGACGCAACTTGCTTAATGTGCTAATAGAGGATAAGGGTTTCAATCCACGCGCCCCCGCGGGGCGCGACGGCAACCGGCATTGAGGATCCCCAGCGGTTTACCCGTTTCAATCCACGCGCCCCCGCGGGGCGCGACCCACCACGGCTGGCCGTCTACGCGGTAGACGAAGCGGTTTCAATCCACGCGCCCCCGCGGGGCGCGACTGGAAAGTGTTCTGGCAGGCCCGCCAAATGTGCCGTTTCAATCCACGCGCCCCCGCGGGGCGCGACTTGTGGCATCAAGTTCCACAAACATTCCAACCGAGTTTCAATCCACGCGCCCCCGCGGGGCGCGACTCAGTATGCAATTGACGGGCGAAGCGTTCAAGCTCGTTTCAATCCACGCGCCCCCGCGGGGCGCGACACGGGATAAGGCGCGAGCTACGGCTCCGGTACGGTTTCAATCCACGCGCCCCCGCGGGGCGCGACGCGGAGAATCCGGCGACGATCCTCTACGATCTGATGTTTCAATCCACGCGCCCCCGCGGGGCGCGACATCTCACGTGCGTTGCTGAGATTGACGAATCCGGGTTTCAATCCACGCGCCCCCGCGGGGCGCGACGGTCACCATCGGGCGAACCAAAGCGGGTATATTCGTGTTTCAATCCACGCGCCCCCGCGGGGCGCGACGACGTGTTGCTGATGGTAAACCGGGTGCAACGGGTTTCAATCCACGCGCCCCCGCGGGGCGCGACAAATTCTTGATATGCAACATCATGTTCGGCGGTCGTTTCAATCCACGCGCCCCCGCGGGGCGCGACGTGGGGAAATTGGGATAAAGGAGGATGGAAAGATGTTTCAATCCACGCGCCCCCGCGGGGCGCGACTATCTTATGTCTACTTCAGCGGGGCCGTAAAACTGTTTCAATCCACGCGCCCCCGCGGGGCGCGACGCCGGATAACCGCAGACCTGATTGCCGACAAACAGTTTCAATCCACGCGCCCCCGCGGGGCGCGACCTGCTACGCGGCGGGCGAGGCGGACAGGGCAAGTGTTTCAATCCACGCGCCCCCGCGGGGCGCGACTGTGACATAATAAAAACATTGAGGCGCGGGGGTTCCAAACCATTCATTCGCGAACCCTCGCGGGTTTCTACCAAAACGTCTTATTGCTTCAGCGCCACCACTCTGCAAACCGTAAAATTAATGCGTACTTATAAGTTTTCGCGAAACTCCCTGAAACCGTTTGTGTGCTTGTGGTTCGCGCGGCGGAAAATCAAACAATGAGCGGCCCTTGCGGATCGTACGATGTTTCGAGGCCGACGTGTTCGACGCGCGGTTGCCAGTTTTTTCCGAGGAAATAAAAGCGCAGGCTGTCTTCTTCGAGCTTGATCTCATCGATCAGCCGCTGGCGCAGAGAAGCCCACTGCGCCGGATCGACAAGGCATTCGAAGACGGACTTCTGAACCCTCTGACCGTAGTTCTCGCATAATTTAGCGACGCGCCTGAGTCTTTTGCGGCTCTTGGCCGTTTCCGTGTTCACGTCGTACGTGATGAGGACCATCATGGCGACTCATCTCCAAACGAAGGGCGGATATCCTTCGAGGTCTCCGCGCAGATATCGGGCCAGCAGCAATGCTTGTGTGTGCGGCAGAATTCCGATGGCGCATTTCTCGTTGAGAAACGGGTGCTGTATTTCCTCCTGTTTGCGCTTCTGATATGCCATAAGAACCTCTTTCCTTGTCTCGTCATCCATGACGACCGCGCCCGTTTCACTTCTCTTGAATCCTTTGCCGCGAATCTGTTGGCGGTTGACGAGCGAGAGCGCGAGCCGGTCGGCGAAAAAGGGGCGGAATTCCTCCATGAGATCGAGCGCAAGACTGGGGCGTCCCGGCCGATCGCGGTGAAGATATCCGACGGCGGGATCGAGGCCGACTCCTTCAAGCGCGGAGCGCACATCGTGAACGAGCAGCGTGTAGAGGAACGAGAGCAACGCGTTCATGTTGTCGAGCGGAGGCCGGCGGCTGCGTTCGCGAAAGAAGAATTCCTCCTTCTGCGAGACAACCAGATGGTCGAACACGCTGAAATATGTCCGCGCCGATTCGCCCTCGAGCCCGCGAATCCGTTCGAGCGGTATGGGTTCCTTGAGACTGTTTGCGATGCGGGCGAGTTCGCGCACGGCCGTCTCGATACGCGGGGCTCCGGGATTGTCGGGATGATCGCGAAGGGCGCGCAGAAGCGAGGTGCGGCAGTTAGCGATTTTCGCGGTTACGACCGCCTGCGCGATTTCCGCCGAGACGCCTTCATCGTCGGCGCGCCTGTACTGTTCGCGCCTGAGCAAGACATTGCCCGAGACCGGCCCGTGCACGCGGGCCCAGAATCTGCCGGTCTCGCTGAGGAACGAGATGGCGACGTTTCGCTCGCCGCACAGTTGCATGAGCGGCGGACTGCACGAGACCTGCCCGAAGCAGACGATGCCGGAGAGCGTGTGGATCGGGACTCGCAGCTTGGTCTCGTGGTCGACGCGAACGAGGACGGTCTCACCCTCGCGCGAGAGGTATGAGCCTTGCGTCGTGACGAACAAGGTGTTGAGAAGTTGTTTCATTTTCTTTAACCACGAATTAATCGAATTTTCCCTTCGCGGGCCAGAGCTTCAATACGATCCTTTCCTTTTCGCCTGGTCACCGAATGACATGGCGTCTCTCAGATAATGCTGTACGTCTTTGCGCAGTCCAGTTGTCTTGGGCATGCACAGGGAGAACAAAGAGCACTTATCGCATTTTTTCTCATAACGCGCTTTTGGTGTCTTACGCTCTCGAAACAAGATGTGCAGCCGCGCGGCAGCGTCCTCGGTTCTGGAGCGGAGACCGGCATCAAAGACGATATCCAGCCGGCGCACGGTTTTGCCGTAGAAGACGGCTCCGGCGGGCACGTGCACATGCATCATTTCTTCGAGGCAGAGGGCTTCGGCGCACAATTGCACTTCGAAACCTTCCTCGTGCCGCAGCTTGCCGCGCTTGTATTCGATGGGGAACGGCCGCCACAGGCCATTGACGCCGGGCAACGCGACCGCCGGCGGAAGCGTTACCGCCGGAGACATTTGTTCGCCCGAAGATTGGGTTTCTTTTACTCTATGGAACTCGACGACGTCGGCCATGCCCGCAAGACCGAGCCTGAGGGAATGCAGACGCAGTCCTCGCGCGATTCGAATGTCTCCTCGCGATTCGGTGGCCTCATCGGAATGAGTTTTGTTGTGCAGGATTCTTCCCTCGGCCGTGAACAAGTTCTCGCTCCACACCTGCTCCAGATGAATCAGGGCGCACTGCCGCTCGCAGAACACCAGATGCTCAATCGCAGATATGGGCAAAAGATCATCTTCGGTGAACATAACGAACCTTAGAGCATTTCAAGTATAGTGATCCCTGACGGCAGCCCCTCCCTATCAAGACCGACCTCATAATCGCTGAAAGACCGGGGCGGCTTTGTGGAATCGGCGCGACTCACGGTGAGCCTGTTGAACAGGACATGTGCAGGAGCATTGCCGTATTGGCTGTCGTGCCGGAAAGCAATGAGTTTTCTTGTCGCCATTTCACCCCGAGCCGCTGAGCGGTCGTGCTCGAACATATTTTTAAGAGACTCCCAAAGAAGATTGATGTCTTCTTCGCCGAAACCTGTTTGTGCGGCTAGAGGAGCCGAGATGAACCCATGACATCTGTAAAGAGCATACGGGAGTGTGAATTTTCGGCCCATCGTGCGATTGTCACCCTGCTGTTTTTCGGCTTCGGCTTCGGTGGCTACGGCCATCCGAGTGATGCTATGTTCCAGGGGTATTACTTGATCTATGCTTCGGGCGAAAGTCAGCTGCACTGGTCCCCGCACCTGTCCACAATTTACCCCCAATGACATCACAGCGCCGAAAGTTCTAACATCATAGAAGTTGCTGCACATCCATCCGCAGGCATCGTTGACCCTGTCGCCGCCTTTTCTCTTCTTGCTCTCCGGCTCAAGGTCGATTCCAAGCGCCTCATATGCTCTTTCATGTTGTTTATTCAGGATTGCTTTTTCCTTAACATAGATTTCGTAAGGGGGTTTTTCTTCTTTAACGAGAGCGACGTAATTCCGCACCTTGCGCTTCAGGCACACATCAGTGACAAGCCCATGTCCAGTCTCCGGGTCCACGCGGGGAAGGTTGCCCGCGTCCGGGTCTCCGTTAGGATTTCCATCTTTCACGTCGAAGAGCAATACGAAGTCATACCGGTTGGCAATTGCATTATTCATGGTCTTCCTCCCCGTCTCTTGCATCTCTCTTTTTGAAGAATTCCTCTCTTTGATGGTAATATCCGATGGCGAATTTTCCCTGGTCTTGCAGGTTTAGGAGCGCCGGGAAGTCCTTGACGCCGGCCATGATCTCCCCTATCTGCTTCTCCAGGTTGACAGCCTCTCCCCTGCTTTCGAGTTTCGATATGTGATGATTCTTGAGTTTGAGCAGATGGGGAAAAGCAGTAAGAGGCGTACTGGATGCCGCCCCATAGTACCTGTCCCTTATGGTTGCATTGATTCCCGGGTTTGCGCGTTCTTGCGCCTTCTCCAGGACGGCAAAAAGGCGTCCCAGCAGATAGCCAGCGTTTGCATTCTCCCTGTCGAGCGACATGCCGACCTCCTTTTCTCCCGTGTCGTAGTATCTCGCATTTCTCACAAGAACTCCCTTGATGAGACATGCACGGGGATACGTTACATTTTGAAGTGGTTTTCCATTCGCATCATTTTTGGATTGCTCGGCCCTGATTCGTCTTATTGCAGACGAAAGCAGGGTTGCAGGGTAAGGGGTGCCATTTAAAATTGATTTCATCATCTCTCCGGCGAGAAGAGGTTGAATATTCTCAGCTTTTCCCAGTTGCGCTGTGGAAACCAACAGCCGAAATATTGAAAGATAGTCTCGCTCTTTCGGCCCATGGACTATCGAGCAATCATTGAAGTGTTGTTTGATGTTGCGAGCTACCTCCCCCACTGTTCCTTCATACCAGAAGCGTACAGCAATTCGGGAGGCATTGGGCGCAAGCCCGAGAACAAAGAACCGCGTGTAGTCGTCCTCAAGGGGAGGCGCTCCCATGCGGGGAGCAAGGAAGAGAGTCCGAACAGCTTCATTATCCTGTTCAGACTGGTCTGCCGGAAGCTCACCAAAAAAATCCGCGAACCACTCTTCCATCTTATGGGCCTGCTCGGCCCAAAAGACAGTCGTGGCATCTCCAACCTGAATGCGCTGCCTCGAATCCTTCGCCAGCAGGAGGTTGAGGGCAGTGGTGTAAGCATGTTCGGCCTTCGCGCCCACAGGCGCATTGTATCCCTGTTCTTTTCCATAGGAGTTAAACGCATTGAGGTTGAAGGATACTATATTTGCTCCGGAGGATTGTGCGCCGCGAACTCCTCTGATTGGAGCATGAAGGCGAGATGGGACATCTAATTCGCCCATAACGAGGCATGGTTGCAGACGACCACCTATCGCTTCTTGATTGGCTGAATCAATAGCCATTGCAACTGCATCACTCTGGCAGGCAAGGATATTTTCGCCCATTACTTTGAAGCTGAGGTTCGCACCAGTTTCTTGAATTTCCGGCCATAAGGGGTGACCGAATACCTTGTTTCGTTCCGAGCCCTCAAGAAAATGCAGCACAGCGGCCACGCCTCGATCGGTCACAGGTTCAGAGAATGTTTCTCTTATTTTGGAGATGAAGCTTTGTCTTTGTTTCTCCGCTCTTTGAGTGAGCTTTTCGGGTGCTTTGGTTTCATCCGGTTTCGGCATTCCAAAAACATATGCCGGGGTCCCCCACAAAAGGTTTGCGGCTATATTCACTGACTTCTTCACTGACTTCGGGACTACGTATTTTCGCGCTCCCTTCTTCCCCGCATTATCGCGTGTATCATCGATGCCTAGAAATTGTCCCTCCTTTGAAATGGTAATGATAAATGGAATTTCCTTCACTTCGAAGCCTCTTGGGGCTACTCCAAAACTTCGTTCGAGGGAAATGCGCCGATAGTATCCAACCAACGCTTGCAAAATCATCCTCGCACCTCCTCGCTGTCGAAAGGCGGAACCTTCAGTGTACCGCCTTCAAGAAACGCGCGGAAGAAGCGAGGCGTGGGCTCTTCAGCGCCGTAATGCATATCATAGAGCATCCAGCCAAGGTCTTTATTGATTGGTTCAGGAGTCGGCGGTTTGCCAATGCATGGCTCGAAATTCGCCGCAAATTCCCGGCATCCCAAATAGGGCCTATGAAAACATTGACCCTTTTCTATCCTTCGCGCGAACATTTCTTCAAACTTGGGAACGTTGTCCGCGGAACCCGCCCCGCCGACCAATTCGAAGTAAGCGTGGACTGTGTAGGCGACATCGCGAAGGAAAAGCCCCGCGCGCTGCTGTCGTTCTTTCTCGACAAAAAAACCATTGCTGCGGGGTGACATGACGCAACCGACTTCATTTCGCCGGACGGATTCCCACCGGATCGGCTTTAGCACATCAATTTGCGTAATATGCCAGGCGATGGCAGGTTTCCAGAGAATAGCATCGAGAATCCCACGCGCGGCAGAAGGGGTCATTACGTCGTAAGATACACGCTCTACTTTCATTTCAGGACGCGTGAAACATGCGTTCTGCCCCCATACCTTGAGAAGCAGGGGACGACTTCGCCGTTGAGACATTGCTTTTCTTACCTCCTTCCTCATGCCCGTTATACAATCAGGTCGTCGGGCTCAAATGGTTGACTTTCGGGGCAAAAACCAAGAACTTGATCGTAATGCCCGATGTCCGACTGAACGTAGATGCTGGGGAAAAGCTCTTCTATTTGCCCCCCCTTGAGGAGTCCGTTTACCTTGTACCGTGGGATGTTGACCACATATCTTTGCAGCTTTCTCATCAGCCATCGTTCGGGGCCCTTCTTTCTCAACAAGTCTATCAACCTTACTCCGTCAACGTATCGAACGAGCACAGTCGCCTGTTGGGCTTCGTCAATTATTTGGAATTTCGAGGCTGCCGTTCGAAAACTGAAACGCAATTGCGGATCGGGCATGAGGTCTTTCAGTATGCCTTTGGCATCGAGCCTATCCGCGCGCAGCCAGTAGAGTTCTTGGAAATACTTCGTAAATCGTTCCGGCGCAAGAGGGTCTTCTTCTCCAGTGGATATCAGCAACCTCCGACCGATTTCAGCAGCTTGCCTCAAATATCCTGCAGGGGCCTTACCCTCTGGCACAAAAAGCTTGACGCTTCCCCATGCTAATTGGCCTTCTCTGTTGCATCTGCCCGCGGCTTGGGCTATGGAGTCCAGGCCGGCAATAGCCCGATATACAACCGGAAAATCAAGGTCAACACCGGCCTCCACCAGTTGCGTGCTAATGACACGAATTGGGATAAGCGCCTGAAGCTGCCGCTTTATCTCTGCAATGACCTTCGAACGATGCGCGCCGCACATAAGTGCCGAAAGATGTATGGTTCCGTCAGGCATCTGTCTGTAGAGTCTCTTGCAGTCGTCGCGCCGGTTCACAATGCATAGCACCGTCGGGTGCTCCAAAAGCTGTCGGGCGAGTTCTTCCCATGCGAGTTCCTGGTGCAGGTCTTCGGGTATTTGTACAGTTACTCGTTTTAGGCGCGCGTGGAGAAGATCAGGATTTTCAATGATCTCGCGGATACCAGGCAACCCCGCAAAATCAAAATCAATAGATTGTCTGGGCGAGAACGCAGGTTGGGTTGCCGTAGTGAGCAGCAGCGTCACTCCATAATTCTTGTAAAGCTCTGCCAATGCCTTCAGGATGGGGTTGAGAAGGTCGGGCGGAAGGACCTGTGCTTCGTCGAGGATAACAACACTATTGACGATATTATGAAGCTTCCTACAGCGACTAGGCCGAGATGCATAAAGCGACTCAAAAAACTGCACGGTTGTTGTCACGATTATTGGGGCGTCCCAATTTTCGGCAGCAAGGTTGCGCCTCAAAGGCTCCCCGTCTTCCGTGAAATCAATATTGCTGTGATGCTCAAGGACCGCGTCGCCGAATATTTCCCTGAACTGATCGGCAGTCTGTTCAATGATGCTTGTGAATGGGATAACGTAGATGATGCGGCGTTTGCCATGTTCCAGGGCATGATTCAGGGCGAACGCCATCGAGGAGAGAGTCTTGCCACCGCCCGTAGGGACTGTCATGGAAAAAATATGTGGCTCAAGGAATGCTTTCGAGATGCATTGGCGCAGTATTTCCGCTCTTGTTGTGTTGACGGTGGTTTTCTCCGCTTTTGCAGTTTTTCTCTGCATGAATGCATTGAATGACGGCAGGAGTTCCTTCAATTCAGGATAGCCCTCTCTGCTCGCGAACTTTTCGGGATTCACAAATGCCTCCGTATCAAGAAAGTCGGCGTCAACGAGGCATGAGAAGAGCATCCTTATCCACATTGAGGGATCGGCACCGGCGGGCGGTTTCTCCGGCGGCAACTTCTGGGTGAGAATATTTTCGGGCAGGTTGTTTACAATGTCACGGAGTTTCGCGTTTTCGAGTCGTTGTGCGAGCCCAGATAAGCCGGAATCTTCGGATTGCCAATCGGGCAGCCCTGCATGATGTCCGGCAATAAGGTAGGCAATCAAGCGACCGGGGAGCCCGAACTTTTCGCACGCCTTCATCGCCCCGTATGTTGAATGATCAATCTTCCCTGGCTTTCCCCTGATATAGCGCTGAAAATCCTCTGAATATTTGCCAAGGTCGTGCCATAAGCCCGCCAAGCCTGCCCAATCGGCACAGCCAAAGTTTTGCGCAAAATGTGAGGATAATTTGGAGGTTCCTTGAAGGTGTTCTGCGAGGAGTTGAAATCTGCCATCTTCGGTACTATGGGCTAGCGCCTTTTCTTGATAGGATTTCATCTTTTCCTGATTACAGTTCGCACGGGATAAGCAGCAGGCGATTCATGTCAATGAGACTGCGGCATTCGGCATAACTTCGACTAGGAGATTTTTAGCAGTCCAGCAATCTCCTTTTTCTCAAGGGGATGGAATAGAATAATTCCTGGCGGATCAGATAGTTCTGTCCTCTACTCTTCTCCCCGCGCAAGCCCGCGCCTTCTCCTAAAGGTGGGATTGATAGTTAATCACAAAGTCGCAAAAAAATCAAATAGGAAGCGCCTTTGTCAAAGAGTCGGGGAGGCGGCCCTTCTGAAGGAGGGAGAGGAGAAAAAGAAGAGTGTTCAGCAACGATCGAATTCGAGAATCCGCAGGATAGACACTGGGTTGGGAATTGGGGTCGCATCCTTACTCTTGATTGCGCTGCAAAACCCTCTCTTTTTGTCCAACACGTGCACTCCATTGTGGGAGAACTTGCTTGAAATCCGATTGAGTTCGGAGCGGATGAAAAATCTCTTCAAGGGTTACGGTGGCGCTGGCATAGTTTCCCTTCTTTACTTGATTTCATACAGCAATGAGGCCGTCAAGCGCTATTATAGGTCGGAGCGGCCGCAAGCTGT
>QZKU01000092.1 GCA_003598085.1 Candidatus Abyssobacteria bacterium SURF_5 | reverse complement strand
ATACCCTCTGCGACATTGCTCTATTCCTCTTTCACCATAAAAACCCTGTCTTTGTGCCCTTTCACTCACTTCCGAATGTCGGGTTGCGGAATCGCTGGATTCGGCGGGAGAAGCTGGAATTTTTTGCGGAATTGTGGTATAATTTTTTTTGGTACGCGTCCGTTATGGACCGCGGGTTGATCCCGCCTGTCGAGGATTACCCTGTGGCTTTTTTTTTCTTCAGTTTTCTTGACTTGAAGGAAAAGATTTGTTATCTTTTTTTGGAAGAACGAAGGGAGAAGCAGTTTCATAGTAGGGCCGTTAGCTCAACTGGTAGAGCAAGTGACTCTTAATCACTAGGTTCGGGGTTCGAGTCCCTGACGGCTCACCCGTGGGCATGATCCCGGGCGTAATCATCGGGCGGGTGGCGGAATCTGGCAGACGCGCATGACTTAGGATCATGTACCTTAGGGTGTGCGGGTTCAATTCCCGCCCCGCCCACCATTCCCTTCCTGAATCATTTAACCCCTTTGGAGGTTGTTCACTTGAAAGTTAATGTGGAGAAACCCTTCAGCTACCAGCGGGTGCTGAAGATCGAGGTCCCGCCGGAGACGGTCGGCGAGGAGATTGAAAACCTGTATTCGAAGATACAAGAGACGGCAACGCATCCCGGCTTTCGGAAGGGAAAAGTGCCGCGCAGGATACTCGAGCGCAAATTCGGGAAATCCATCCGGATGGAAGCCGTTGAAAACACGGTGTCTTCCTCGCTGAAAAAGGTTCTTGAAGACGAGAAGATCGTTCCTTTGACCGACCCCGATTTCGGTGAAGTAAAATTCGAAGACGAGAATGCCCCTCTTTCATTTGAAGTGACCGTTGAGGTGGAGCCGACGGTTGAACTTGGCGCCTACAAGGGGATTGAGCTGAAAAAGCCGAAACTCACGGTGACGGATGAGGACATCGACCGGGTGCTCAAGCGACTGCAATTGAGCAACGCGAAGTACACGCCTGCGGAGCGGCCGGCCCAAAAGGGCGATATCGTGATAGTGGATTTTGACAGTTACGCCGAGGGCAAGCCGCTGAAAGGCGGCAAGGCGGAAGGTTTTCCGCTGGAGATAGGCTCCAACGCCTTCGGCGAGGACTTTGAGAACCAGTTGATCGGGATGAATCAGAACGAGGAGCGGCGCATCGTGGTGGCTTACCCCGCGGACTATCGAGCCCCGGATCTGGCAGGAAAAGAAGTGACCTTTATGGTCCGGATGAAGGACATCAAGGTGCGCGAGCTTCCGGAGATAAATGACGATTTCGCCAAAGATGTCGGTCATTCGAATCTGGAGGAACTGAAAGCGCGCGTTCGTGAGAATCTTCTGAAGGATCTGGGGAACCGGATCGAGCACTTCCTTCGGGAGCAAGCACTTTCAAAAGTGGTTGCCGACTCGAAGGTGGAAATCCCGCCAAAACTGAAGTCGCGTCTTTCAGCCTCGCTCTTTGAAGAGGAGGTCAATCGCATGGCTCAGCAGGGCGCCGACCGTGACGCAATTACGGAGAAACGCGACAAGATAGCCGAATTCGCAGAGATAGAAGCGGATCGGCGGCTCAAGATCAATTTTGTGACCGACGAGATCGGCCGGCGCGAAAACCTTGACATACCCGAAGAGGAACTGAAGAAGAGCATCGAGGAGACGATAGCGGAAGCCGAGTCGACCGACCCGCGCCTGCGAAGCTATTTCAACAGCGAGCGCGTGCGCGACCGGTATAAAGAGCAACTCCGCGCACGGAAGATTTTGGACTTTATCGTGAGCAATGCTACAATAGAGGAAGTCGTTGAACAAACCGGGCCGGCGTCTGAAGCGGACGAGAAGAAGCTGATCATGCCGGATACCGATTTTGTTTCAGATAAAAAAGAAGAAGGAGACAAATAATATGCCGTTAATCATACCTCGCATTGTCGAACAGGACGCTCGAGGCGAAAAGGGCTGGGATATCATCTCGAGGCTGCTCAAGGATCGCATCATCTTCATTGGGGAGACGATTGATGAATGGGTCGCCCAACTGATCATCGCCCAGCTTTTGTATCTGGAGGCGGAAGACCCTGAAAAAGACATCTATTTATATGTAAACAGCCCGGGCGGCTATGTGACGGCCGGCCTGGCGATTTACGATACGATGCAATTCATCCGCGCGAACGTATCGACCATCTGTATCGGTCAGGCGGCGAGCATGGGAGCGCTTCTGTTAGCCGCGGGCGCGAGCGGGAAGCGGTACGCTCTCCCCTACGCCCGGATTCTCATCCACCAGCCGCTGGGCGGAGCGCGCGGGCAAGCCACGGACATAGAGATTCAGGCACGCGAGATTCTGAAGATCAGGGAGATCATCAACGAGATTTTCGTGCGACACACAGGGCAGACCCTGCAGAGAATCCAGTCCGACACGGAACGCGACTTTTACATGTCGGCCGAAGAAGCGAAGAACTACGGCATCATCGATGAAGTGTTGACGAAGCCGGTGACGAAATAGACGGAGACTTGAAGGCATGGCAATGAATTACGGCGACGGAAATGAGGTTCCCTCCTGCTCGTTCTGCGGAAAGCGGCAGGACGAGGTGAAGAAACTGATCGCGGGGCCGATGGTCTACATCTGCGACGAGTGCGTCGAATTGTGCGGCGAGATGATCGAGGGCGAGACCCGGGTCAGCACGCCGGCGCAGCGGCCGAAGGTTCCGAAACCGAAAGACATCAAGAAGATCATGGACGAGTATGTGATCGGACAGGAACACGCTAAGAAGATCCTGTCGGTGGCCGTCCATAATCATTACAAGCGGATCGAGCTTGATCTCGATGATGATGAGGTGGAACTGCAGAAGAGCAACGTGCTGCTGGTCGGCCCGACCGGCTCAGGCAAGACTCTGCTCGCGCAGACGCTCGCTCGCATTCTTGACGTCCCTTTCGCCATTGCGGATGCCACTACGCTGACTGAGGCCGGCTACGTGGGAGAAGACGTCGAGAATACGATTCTGAAGCTGCTCCAGGCCGCGGACTATGATCCGGAGCAGGCGGAAATCGGCATTGTCTATATTGATGAGATCGACAAGATCGCGCGCAAGAGCGAGAACGTGTCGATAACGCGGGACGTATCGGGTGAAGGCGTGCAGCAGGCGCTGCTGAAGATACTGGAAGGCACAATAGCCAATGTGCCGCCGCAGGGTGGGCGCAAGCATCCGCAGCAGGAATACATCCAGGTGGACACCACCAACATCCTGTTCATTTGCGGGGGCGCCTTCGTCGGCGTCGAGAAGATCATTGAAACGCGGCGCGGCAAGAAGGTAATCGGTTTCGGAAGCGACACGCGCATCCATCAGACCGGCCAGAAGGGCGAGATTCTGAAGCACATCCAGCCGGAAGATCTCCTGAAGTACGGGATGATACCGGAGTTTGTGGGCCGGCTTCCGGTCATCGCCACGTTCGACGAGCTGTCCGAGAACGATCTCATCCGCATCCTGCAGGAACCGAAAAACGCGCTGGTAAAGCAGTACAAGAAGTTCTTCGATATCGAAGGCGTGAAGCTGACGTTTACGGACGACGCGCTTGCGGAAATTGCGAGGCAGGCGATCTCTCGCAAGAGCGGCGCACGCGGTCTTCGGGCAATTCTCGAGGAAGTCATGCTCGACATCATGTATGAGACGCCGTCGAAAAGCGACGTCAGAGAATGCATCATCACCGCCGCCGTCGTGCGCAAGGAAGAAGAGCCGAAGATCATCTACGTGAGCAGAAAGCGCTCGGCTTAAAAGGCCGGGGGACGGACCCCGTAACATCCTTAAAGGAACCAAAAGAGAGGCAGCATGAAGCTGCCTCTTTTCATTAGTGCGCACACAGACGCGCACAGCATCTTTTGAATTTTTGTTCCCGATTCTTCTCATTCAATGGAGCGCTGCATGAAAATCCAATCGGTGCGATACGTATTGAGCGCGGCCGCGCCTTCCCAATTTCCGAAGGACCGGCTGGCGGAAGTCGCTTTTTCAGGCAGGTCGAATGTCGGCAAGTCGTCTTTGCTCAACCGGATGGTCGGCAGAAAAATCGCAAAAATCAGCCAGACGCCGGGCAAGACGCGCGTGATCAATTTCTTTCTGGTGAACGAGCAGCTTTATTTTGTCGACTTGCCGGGGTATGGATATGCGAAAGTATCGAAGGCGATGCAGCGAGGATGGCAGCGCCTGATTGAACAATACATGGAGAAGAGGCCCAATTTAAAGGCAGTTGTGGTGATAATCGATGCGCGACGAGAGAGGATCCCGCCGGCGGACCTGCAGATGATCGAGTACGTCCTCTCGCTTGGAATCGTCTGTATCCCCGTCTTCACGAAGATTGATAAACTGACGCGATCGGAACGAGCGGCCCTGAAAAGGAACGGGTTTGCTCAATTGCCGGCGCGAGTGGAGGCTCATCTTTTTTCCGCCCTCACCGGTGACGGGAAGAAGGAGCTGTTAAACACTCTGGCAAAGTACCTCGCCTGATTGCCCGGGCGGCAGCGCCGCAGGCGGAGCGAAAACGGCGAGGAACCGGAGGGGATGAAAAGCAAAGAGATTCCTGCGCGGAAGATGAATTTCAAAGGAAAGACAATTGAAGCTTATGGCTGACAAGAATTCATTAGGTCGGAGATCAGCCGATATCACTTAAGTCCTCATCCGTCACATTATAGATGAAGATCGAATATCCGATGATGTGTTCCGGCTGCATCTTCCTCAGCCAGCGGTAGCAATCGTTATCGTTCAGATACAGCCCCTGCAGGTATGTGGCGCTGACAGCCCATGTGCCGGGAGCAGGCCCGCATTCATTGGGATCGACCCATTCGAGCCCATAATACTTCAGCACGCCGGGCGGCCCGAAATATCGGATTCTTGCATCCGCCACATTATTTTCCTTCAAATAGTCTGCGAGCCGTCCGAGGTCCTGTCCCCAGTCGAGGTTCGAATCGACCAGAAACTTGTATCCATGCGAGGGTCCGCCGGCGAATTCGTTGAAATAGGCCAAATAGTTCGGGTGAATCCATGCGATGGCCGCGATTTGCCAGACGCATAATGCCGCGAAGGCGGCTCCACGGCCGCCCCCGAAGCGGTGCACAGCACTGGTAGTCTGTGGAGCAGTTTCCGTCGACGAGTCGTTCTGTGATTCGTTTGATGGGCCAAAGCCGAAAGCTAAAATCGCCTTGCCGGCTATAATCGTCAACAACGGCAGCAGCGGGAGAAGGTATCTCACGCCGATATTGATTTTGGTTGGCAGCGAGAAAAAGATTACCATCGGCACAATCAAGTACAGGAGCAGTCGCTCGGCGGCAGGCCGGGGGGAAGGCCTTTGCCGGGTAAGCAGCCCCGCCGCCAAAAAAACGAGAAATGGAATCGTATTCTTCAGGAAGAATGCGACCCAATAGAAATACCACCAGCCGCTCCGGGAAACGTGTCCGAACAGGAAATTATTTTCCCATCCTTTCGCAGCCGCGAGCTGAGTATATATTCCCAATAGATAAGAATAGGCAGGTATGGCAATATCTCGTGCTTGAAGCAGTCCCACCATCCGCCAGAAGGGTTTTTCCTCCATCAATCTGTCAGCTTCGGGTTCAAGCCATTCGGGAACGAACGGGACGGCGAACTGAAATCCGTAGCCGGCCCAGACTACGATAAAGGCTATGCAACAAATGAGCGCCACCCCCGAGAGCGCGTCTATTGGTTTGTTTTTCCTCTCAGACTCATCATGCCTCACGCGATATACGACGGCGACAAATATGAAAGCCGGGATGAGGAGCAGCGCCGTGAATTTTGAGAGAAGCGCGAGCCCGAGAAGTATGCCGGTCACTCCCCCGCGTGTTTTCGATGGTTGAAGGAGATATTGATGAAAACTGAAGAATGCGGCGGTTGATGTCAGCGCGAGCACGATGTCCGGAGTCGCCAGTCTGCAGTTGGCGAGGACGAGCGGGGAAAGCGTGTACAAGAACAATGTCAGCAGGCCGGCGGAGTCGCCGTAGAGTTTTCGGCTCCACTGCCACAACAAGATCGCGAGCAGAGCCGACAATAAAACAAAGGGGACCCGCGAAAGGAACATGAGCAGGGCCGGCGGGTAATCGGTTTCGAAAATCAGCGGCAAGCCTGCGTATTCGCGATGAATGTATTGATCGCCGCCGAACCGGTCGGCATCGAGCTGGAGCGGCAGGAGCAATGCGCTATTGACGTAATACGAGAGCGGCGGGTGAAGCTGCAGGGGGATGATCTGCGGATTCCCGGTTTTAAACAACTGATAGCCGGCGCCGATGTAGCTGGGCTCATCCCATGTGAGCGAGAGCCCGCGCATACTCATAAGGGCGAGCGCAATATGTACCGCCACAAGCACGGCGGCCCAACGCATGGTGGAACGGTTTTTCAATGACGCCTTCATAGGAAAGTAAACGACAAAAAGCTGCTTTTATTGTAGCTTTTTCGGAAAGACGCAGTCAATCGGATCGGCCTGATCGCGAGGGTGCCCAGCTTGCATGGTTTGCGGGGCGGGCGTGCCAGCCTTCCTACTGTAGGCCTCTCTCTTTTCGCACCTGATTAATAGTTTTGTTGAGGAAATGGTCGACGAGCCAGGGCGCAAGCCGGTTCACGAGGGCAAACACTTTGCCGGAACGATTTGGTATGATCAGGAAATGTTGTTGTTCGAGCCCTTTGAGTGCGGCGGCGGCGACATCCTCGGGTTTCATCAATTTCGTGCCTTCGGACACTCTGAGAGTTTCGAGCGGCTTGTTCTTGTTTTCATTCTCGAACATTGGCGTGTCGACATCGGGCGGGCAGAGCACGGCCACGCTGATTCCGTAGGGCCGTAATTCGCTGCGAAGCGCCTCGGAGAAGCCGACGACGGCGAATTTGGAGCCGCTATATCCGGTGTATCCGAAAATGCCCTTGAGGCCGCCCAGGCTGGACACATTGAGTATCCACCCGCATCGCCGCTGGATCATGCCGTCGAGCACTTCTTTGACCGTGTAGATCGTCCCGAAATAATTGATGCGCATCTCTTTTTCCATGCTGTCGACGCTCAGGTGCTCGACATAGCCTGGGTTGACGTAGCCGGCGCAATTTACAAGCATGGCTGCGGGCCCGCATTCAGCCTGGGCGCGCGCGATTGCTTGCGCAACAGCCGACCGGTCGGACACATCGGCAACGCAGCAGCCGACCTTCTGCGACTTTTCGGAGACATTGGCGCTGATTTCGCTGCATGCCGCCGTGAGCACGTCATCCCTGCGGGCGATAATAAATATATTTGCTCCGCGCTGCGCCAACAGTTTTGCCAGGCATTTTCCGATGCCGCTCGAGCCGCCGGTGATGATTGCCGATTTGCCTCTGAGATCCATCTTGCTCTCCTGCAAACGAGGTGTTTCCGGATTGGTTCATGCGTTCAGATTAGCAGGAGGCTGGAACATGTGTCAAATGACGGCCGGCAAGGGATTGAGGGCGCTTTCTTGCCGGTGGCGCCTGATCAGGGGCAGTAACTGACGCGGGTGCCTCTGGCCATGCTGTTCAGGGCGGCATACAGTGGCGAGACGGGAAAATGAAATTCGTTCTTGTCGTACCGGCTGAATTCGACGTGGCCGTCGAGATAGAGGATGTTCAGTCCGGCGGGAATATGATTGAAGTCATTGAGGCTTGTCGAGATCTGGTCCCACATGATGGGAACTGAAGCAGCTCCGGCGGTTCCGGTCAGGATTTGGTTGATATCAGTAATAAGGAACCGATCGACATTTGCCGAGAGCCTGTGGTGGTAGTTGCCGCCGGCGCTGCCGGAACCGGCGAATCCGAACGAGGCGATATTTGTGCTGTGGGCTCTCCAGCCGTCAGTGTGGCTGTGGCTGATTGGCATAATCGTGTCGACCCATGTATAGATGGCTGCGCCAGCAAGCATATCGCTGTCGCTCGTTATCATCCACCCGAGATATATGTAGCTGGAGGGCCCGATACAATTGGGGTGCACCGTTCCGGCGCGAAACGGCCGCGAGGCGGCGCCGAAAGAATTATCGCTTAAGGTCGTATCCACTGCGAGCCGGAAATTGTTTTTCGGATCGTACGAGGGGTCGGAAGGGCAGGCGGCGATGAGGGCATCTGAAAGGTATTCCGGATACAGGGCATCGGCATCGAACATGAAGCGCTCGCTGATATTTTCGATCGGCGGATATGAAGACCGGTGTTCCGAGGCGTACAGGTTAAATATCATGCCGAGCTGTTTGAGATTGTTGACGCAGGATGTGCGGCGCGCCGCCTCGCGCGCCCGCGCAAGGGCCGGCAACAGGAACGCGGCCAGGATGCCGATAATGGCGATAACCACGAGCAACTCGACAAGCGTGAATCCCCTCCTCTGAGTGCTCATGAATATTTCCCCCCCATCTAGTGGTTCAGAAGAAGATAAGTTATTCTAAAACGATTCGGGACGAAAAGCAAATCGACCTGGAACAGCTTCAGGGTAGAATTTATGAAGCGAAAGGAAACTTACAAATTGCCGGCATTTTTCAGGATTCGAGATATCGGCGATACTGACACATTTTGGCGAGGACGCGGGCTGCGCGGGCGGGCGAGGGATACACGATGACGCCGCGTTTGCGGAATTCAAGGATGGCCTGATTTTGGTCGCGGTCGGCGCCGTAGGCGTTTTCGGAGGCGAGAATGACCGGTTTGCGCTCGTGCGCGATAATGTCCATGATGAAATTCAGGCCGCGCATGTCTGAGGCGACCATATCATCCGCCACCTTCTGTCCGGTGTCGCCCAGGCATGATGCGTTGCGGAAAACGGACGCGACGCTATCGGCATATCCGAAACCGAGCCCGATGACGGCGTCGAGGGCAGGCGATTTGGCAAGTGCTTCGAGCGCCTTGAAGTAAGAGCCGCGGCTGATACCGCCCACCATATCCACGGGATTTCCCCGGTTCCACCAGGGAGGCAATCGTTTATCGAGGGCCTGCAGCGTCTCTTCGGGCAGCGGGACGACATCGAGTCCGGCCTCGACGCAGGCATCGGCGGTGAGCACGCCCCAGCCGCCGCCGTTGGCGACGATGCCGACGCGGTTGCCGGCGGGAAGCGGCTGAGAGGCGAGCGCGGAGGCGACGTCGAACATTTCATCGAGGCTCGAGACGCGGATGATGCCCGCTTGCCGGCACAGTCCATCGAAGACGGCATCGGATCCGGCCATTGCGCCGGTATGCGATTTTGCCGCGCCGGCGCCGACCGAGGAGCGTGCGGCTTTCAGCAGTACGAGCGGCTTTTTTTTCGTAAGATTTCTGGCGGCGACGAGGAACCGGCGGCCCTCGGAGATACCTTCGACATATCCAACCACGACCGTCGTCAGGGGATCATTTGCAAAATAATCGAGATAGTCGGGCGCCTTCAAGACGGCCTCATTGCCGGTGCTGACGAAGCGGCTGATGCCGATATCGTGTTTCTCACAGATGCGTTCGATCGAGCCTCCGATCTGGCCGCTCTGCGAGAAAATGGCGATGCGGCCGGCGGGCGGGAAATTCGGCTGCATTGTGCAGTAAAGGCTCATTGGTTCGGGCGAAGCGATTCCGGCGCAGTTCGGGCCGACCAGCGCGATGTTTGCCTCAAGCGCGGCCTGTCGCAGGGCATCTTGCAGGCGCGCCCCATCGCCGCCGACTTCGCCGAAGCCGGCTGCAACAACAACGCAGGTTGGTATTTTTTTCCGCCCACACTGTCGCACGGCTTCGACTGCCGGTCCAGGTGGGATGAGGATGAAAGCGAGATCGATTTCGCCGGGCACATCCAAGACGCTGGGGTGTGATTTCAGGCCGAGTATATCTCCGCCGCCCGGGTTGATGGGATAGCACGTGCCGCGGTAGCCGCCGTGCTGCAAGTGCAGCATGAAGTTGAATCCCCATTTGGCCAGATTGGTCGAGGCGCCGATGATGGCTACGGTACGCGGTTGAAACAGAGCATCGAGACGCCGATCAAATGCCATAAAGACTCCGTGTATAAAACTCAGCAGGTGGAGTTCTTGCTCGGGCAGAATTCCTCAAGAGAGAGGTGGATATGCGATTGTAGTAGATTTCGGTGAAATTTTCAAGAGAAAAGGGGCATCATTATCAGTGATGCCCCCTTCTTCAACCGATTATACTTGCGGCAGGCACTTCAGCGCTTCTTCGATCTCGTGCTGCGGGTATTCGAAGTCGTCGAGTTTGCCCGCGAGATAGGCATCGTATGCGGCCATATCGAAGTAGCCGTGCCCGCTGAAATTGAACAGGATGTTTTTCTTCTCGCCGGTCTTCTTGCAATCCCTGGCGACGCTCATCGCTGCGGATATGGCGTGAGTTGTCTCCGGGGCCGGTATCACGCCTTCAGCCTGCGCGAAGACGATAGCGTCCTTGAAAACCTCATTCTGATGGAAAGCGATCGCGTTCATCAATTTTTCGTTGCACAGGAAGCTGATGATTCCCGCCATGCCATGATACCGCAGTCCGCCTGCATGGATTGCGGGCGGAACGAAGATGTGGCCGAGCGTGTGCTGCTTGAGCAGCGGGGTCATTTTTGCGGTATCGCCGTGATCGTAGGCATATTTTCCCTTGGTGATGGTGGGGCATGCTCGGGGCTCGACGGCGATGAACGTGGTTTTCTTGCCGTCCTTGAGCTTGTCACGCATGAAGGGCAATGCCAATCCTGCGTAGTTGCTGCCGCCGCCGACGCATCCGATGACGTAATCGGGATATGCGCCGGCCATCTGCATCTGTTTCCGGGCCTCTTGTCCGATGACGGTCTGGTGCAGCAGCACGTGATTCAGAACGCTCCCAAGCGAGTACTTGGTGTTTTTCGAGGTGACGCAATCCTCGATGGCTTCGCTGATGGCGATGCCGAGCGATCCGCTGCAATCGGGATCGTCTTTTAGTATCTGCTCGCCGAATTTGGTCAGCTTGCTGGGGCTCGGAATTACCTCCGCTCCGTATACCTGCATGAGCGAACGGCGGTAAGGTTTTTGTTGATAGCTCACCTTGACCATATAGACGCGGCACGGGATGTCAAACATCTTACACGCGACAGAAAGCGCACTCCCCCACTGTCCGGCGCCGGTCTCGGTGGTTATGCGTTTGGTCCCTTCCTTCTTATTGTAGTAGACCTGGGCGACAGCGGTATTCAATTTATGACTGCCGGTGGGGCTGACGCTTTCGTCTTTGTAGTATATTCTTGCCGGCGTGTCGAGCATTTTTTCGAGTCGGAACGCGCGGCGCAAAGGGGTCGGCCGCCACAGAGCGTAGATGTCGAGAATTTCGGCGGGAATTGCGATTTCTGCCTGCCCGGAAACTTCCTGCTCGATCAGTCCCATCGGGAAAAGGGCGGCGAGCGCCTCGGGTCCGATGGGCTGCTTTGTGGCCGGATTCAATGGAGGATCCATGGGGCGAGGCAGGTCCGGCAAGATGTTATACCACGTCTTGGGAATATCCTTGGTTGCCAATAAGAATTTGTTTTCTTCCATAGCAGTCGCTCTCCTTCGCGCAATCTCCCCTGTGTGATACTTGGGCAATCATACACGAAACGGGGCTGATTTCGCAAGAAAAAATTGAAGGGGGGGCGCGAAATCGGACATAGAAGGTCTTGTTCGCGCGAGACTTATGCGGGGCGCACTTGAAATTTTTCTTGCAATCCCAAAAAGTTTCTGTTAGCATGTGTGGAAGTTTCGGCCCTGGTGCGTGTAGAATCGAATGGGAGAAGAGGGAGACAGGGGAGGAAGCACGACATGAAGAGGCTCGCCGGATCTTTACTAGTAATCACACTCATTTTGTTTAGTATTCCTGCACTGGCATTGAACCAGCCGCCGGTAAATCTTGGTTTCACGAATTTTCTTGACGGCGCTTCGCCCGGGCCGGGCTGGTACCTGACCGAGTATTTTCAGTTCTATAATGCGGACGACCTCGAGGGCGACAACGGGCAGACGTTGGATGATGATCTCGACCTTGATCTGTTCGTCAATCTGAATCAGATCATTTACCAGTCTGATATCACCTTCCTTGGCGGCAATCCCGGCCTTGATATTATTGTTCCTCTTGTTGACGTTGATGTCGATTCGGACGTTCCCGGCCTGACTGCAAACGATGGCGGTTTTGGGGATATTCTGGTGGGCCCGTTCATTCAGTGGGGCCCGCACATGCTGCTTGACCGGCCGTATTTTCACCGTTTCGAGTTTCAAGTGGTCGCCCCAACGGGCAAGTACAGTGATAGTTATGGGCTCAATCCCGGCGCCAACGTCTGGCAGATCAATCCTTACTACGCGTTCACATATTTCCTCACCCCCAAGCTGACAACCAGCCTTCGTTTCCACTATTTGTGGACCGAGGAGAACGACGATCATCCGAGCCCCTTCGACGTTCAGGCGGGCCAGGCGATACATTTCAATTACGCGATGGCGTACGCGGTGACCGATTTTCTCAGGCTCGGCGTGGCCGGTTATTATTTGAAACAGCTTGAAGAAGATGAATTTGACGGCGACAATATTGATGATACCGAAGAGGAAGTTTTCGCGATCGGTCCCGGTCTTGTGTGGCATATCACAAAAGACCTCACCTTTATGGGCGCGGTCAATTTCGAGACCGAAGTCGAGAACAGGCCCGACGGGATTCGTTCGACGCTCAGGCTGATCTGGAAGTTCTGGTAAGAGGCTGTACTAACCCTATTTGGGTTTTATTTTGTGAAAGGGGCGGTGCCGGTGAAATACCCGCTGCCCCTTTTTTGTCTTTGGTGTCTGGTTGCCAAGAACGCGGCCGATATGAGAGAATACTGTTAATAAAGCAAGAGTCGAGACTTTAATTTGAGCGTTCTCTATGAAGATTGAAACAGATTTCCTTGTGCTGGGCAGCGGCATAGCCGGGCTCACGTATGCGCTGAAGGCGAGCAGGTATGGCAGTGTGGCGGTTGTCACCAAGAAAGACCGGGCTGAATCGAGCACAAATTACGCGCAGGGCGGCATCGCCGCGGTCCTGAGCTCGACCGATAGTTTCGAGTCTCACATTTCGGATACGCTCGAATCAGGTGACGGGCTCTGCCACAAGGACGTGGTCGAACTGGTGGTCGAGAGCGGGCCGCGCCTGATCGAGGAACTGGTGGCGCTGGGTGTGACTTTTACGCGGTCGCGAAAGAGCGACGGCGAGATATATGATCTCGGCCGCGAGGGCGGACACTCAACGAATCGGGTGGTTCATGCGCAGGACCTGACCGGACGCGAGGTCGAGCGCGCGCTGCTTCATGCGGCGTCCGGTAATTCAAAGATCCGAATATTCGAGAACCATGTCGCAATCGACCTGCTGACGAATGCAAAGCTTGAGCGTGCGCAGGCTCAAAAGAACGCATGTTTCGGGGCATACGTATACGACCGTCGCAGCGGGGACGTTCACATCTTTTCAGCGCGCGTGACGATGCTTGCCACCGGTGGGCTCGGCAAGGTATATCTCTACACCTCAAATCCGGATATCGCCACCGGCGACGGCGTCGCCATGGCATTTCGTGCGGGCGCGCCTGTCGCCAACATGGAATTCATTCAGTTCCACCCCACCTGTCTCTATCATCCCGAGGCGAAGAATTTTTTGATCTCGGAGGCCGTACGGGGCGAGGGCGGCCAACTGGTGGATGCGCGGGGCCAGGCCTTCATGCACAAGTATGATGTCCGCGGTTCGCTTGCCACGCGGGACATTGTTGCGCGCGCAATCGACAACGAGATGAAGAAGACCGGCGCACGCTGCGTGTTTTTAGATATCACGAATTTGCCGGCCAAGAAAATCATGGATCGTTTCCCCAACATTTATGAGAAATGCCTTGAATTTGGCGCCGACATCACAAAGGAGCCGATTCCTGTCGTGCCTGCCGCTCATTATGCGTGCGGAGGCGTGCCGACAACCAAGGATGGCGAGACCGGCATCAAGATGCTTCTGGCATGCGGCGAGGTAGCCTGTACCGGGCTTCACGGAGCAAACCGGCTTGCGTCGAATTCACTGCTCGAGGCGCTGGTATTCGCCGATCGGGCGGCCGCCCTCTCGAAGGGTCTGCTGGAAGAGGCGCGCACGATACGACGTCCCGAGTTGCCGCCGTGGCGTGCGGGTCATGCGGTCAACCCGGATGAGACCGTGGTTATTTCGCACAACTGGGATGAGGTGCGCCGCTGCATGTGGGACTATGTCGGAATTGTCCGAACGGACAAGCGTTTGTCGCGCGCGCTCAGGCGGATCAAGAACCTGCAGGAGGAGATCAACGAGTATTACTGGGATTTCCTGGTATCGGCCGATCTGCTCGAACTGCGAAATATCGCCATTGTCGCCGAATTGATCATCCGGTCGGCTCTCAGCCGGAAGGAGAGTCGCGGATTGCATTATACGCTCGATTATCCGGCGCGGGACGATGCGAGCTGGCTAAAAGATACGGTTATCGAAGAGCCGGAGAAGGCTTCGCAACGGGTGTAGGGGCGCGGGCTGTCAGCATCCGGTTCCCTTGTGGCGCACATGAGTCCGAGACATCGCGGAAAGTTCAAACCGGGCTCGGCCCTGGCTCGGCCCCTGTTCATAGTGAAACCGGTCAGCTTTCCTTCCTGAAGAATTTACAAAAGACATATCCGAAGGCGCTCAGGACATAATCATCATATTCAATATCGGGTTGCGCCTCGCCGTAGAGAAAGAGTTCTTCAGCCGCTTTTTGTGCGGGAGCGGCGCCTTTGACAGCAGGCGCGGCGGAAAGAAGAAAGTTCTTTCGAACAAACACGTTGTCGGGACCGGAATGGATACAGAAGAGGGCGTCCGGATCGATAGCGAGTTCGTAGAGAGCCTCGACGGCGGCAAGGACGTCCGGCGGCCATTCTTTGATGAAGCGGATGAAGATGACTTCCGCCTCGGATTTGGCTGCGCGTTGAAGTACCTGCCCCAGAGTGGCGGCTTCATGATCGGTAATCACCTGGACGGAAGGCAAATCGTCCGGGCTTTTCTGGACAATGGCGGTGTCGCGGCGTTTACAGAAGGCGCCGGTTAGGACAATGCCGGCGAAGCGATCGTAGAGCGGCCCATTGAAGTCGAAGAGCGGCTCGAGATGCTTCGGTCGTTTGATCATCCGCTTGATGGCTGATTTTGTGTCGGCGACTATTTCCTGTTCAAGTTGACGGAGGAAAAAATCGGCCTCTGTTGCCAGCTCGGATTCGGAATATTCTCTTTTTGCGCCACCCTTAAGCCTGGACCAAAGACTCATGCCGCGCCTCCCGGTTTTTCAGCAGAATTCACCTTTCGGTATTACATTCTTCCATCCATCACATCCCCTCATTCGGGAAAAATGATCCGCCTATTTCCCTTGCCCGATTCAGGATGGAAACATCTTTGCGAGCGGAGTCCTTGTCTTCAGTTCCGGCCTGCACGATCAATTGAGGTGAGGAACTGCTCAGGAACGAGAACAGGAGTTGCAGGTAGTCGATGATGTTGCGATAGGCTTCGGCGTCTTCATTTCCCTGAGAAGTGACGAGCGCGATTTTCTTTCCCTGGGGCAGCACGCTGCGGTAGCCGGTTTCCTCGTCGGCTTCCGTGAAGCAGAAACAGCGGTCGAGCAAGCATTTGAATTGTCCGGTGACGTTGAATGCATAGATGGGGGTTCCGAGAGCGATGGCATCGGCCTTTTTCATCTCTTCGAGGATATCCTGAAAATCATCCTGGTATGCGCACGTGCCGAGGTTCTCCCGGCACACGAGACATCCCTGGCAGCCCTTCATGTTCAGATCGTTCAAATGAATGAATCTTGTTTCGGCGCCCTTTTCCGCCGCGCCTGCGAGGATTTCCTGAAGCATGGTGGCGGTGTTTCCATTCTTGCGGGGGCTGCCGTTGATCGCAATGACTTTCATATGCCGTTATCCCTTCTCCTGTTTCACGGTTGCCAGAATCGCGGATGCGGTCCGCGTTGCACGTTTTAGAGGCTTCAAATTTTCGCCCGGAGCTCAGTATGAAAATCGAGAAAGCCCCACTTCTTATAGATCGAATACGCATGCGCATTTTCCGGCGCGACATTGATAGACATGTGGCTCAGCCCTTTGCGGCGGAACCATTCCACGGCGGCACCTTTGAATACAGAAGAGAGGCCGGAATTACGGTACGGCTTGCGGATGAAAATGGAATCGATGTAGCCGATCCTGTCTATCCTGTAGACTGGCGGGTTCTTTTTTATGGTGATAGAGAGGTATCCGGCTGGCCTTCCGCAAGATTCTGCGATGAAGACGGCCCAATTGCGCGACCTCACGTTCTTTCGGAAGAAACGATTGACTGTTTCGAGGACGTCCGCCTTTCTGGCATAAAAGGAGCGGAACGCTTTGGTCTTTTTGACAACCATTCGCTCGTGCTCGCGCGAAAACTCGTGCCACATCTGAACCAGCGCGGGCACATCCGATGCCCGGGTCTTACGGATTTCGGTGGTGAGTGTGCTTTGTTTCATTGAGAGATCGATGTATTTCGCAGCAGAGATCGATCGGGCTAAAACCGATAATATACCCGATCCAGTTTTTCCTTTTCGCGGGCTTCCTCATGCAGGCGTGCACTCTCGATAGCGCCAGCCGCCTGTGCCGCGACGCCGGCCAGAATATTCATGTCGCCTGCAGTAAAGCGAGAGGGTTTGCCGTCACTGCCTGTTTTATCGGACAGGACGATCATGCCGATCGGCTGTCCCTGAATTCGCAGGGAGACGGCCAGCATTGAGGATGTTTCGTAGCCGATCGGACCGATCTCGTGGACGAGCGGTTTGTTCTGGTAATCATCGATGACCGTTGCTCCTTCAGCGCTCAGTATTTCACCCGCGACTCCGCCTTCAAGCGGCTCGGTCCAGCTTGAAGGATCGGCATCATATCCGAAGGCGGCCCGGCATTCCAGTCTGGCGGCGGGCTGATTGATGAGAAAAGCAGCGCCTCGAGTGCACAAAGTCGCCTCATGCAAGACCGAAAGCAAGCCCGAAAGGATTTTTCCGGGTTCGCCGCCCTTGCCGATAATGCGGCCGGCCTCGTACAAAGAAACCAATTCGAGGTTGGTCTGGCGGATGCGAGGGGCGAGGGTCTTCATGATCTCGAGCAGCAATTTGGATGCGCCGCCGGCTGCCGTTGAAAGCAATTTTGTGAATGAGTCTTTGCTGATCTGTAGAACGCGGACATGGCCGGCTGCGGTGGCGGTCGCCGAGCGGAAATAATCGTCAAAAAGAGCCATTTCTCCGAAAAATCCACCTTGGGAAAGAAGGGCGATGGATTTTTCTTCTCCCGATGCAGTCGACTTCGAGATTCGAACATCTCCTGAAAGGATGATGAAGAGTGAATTGTCCTGGCTGCCTTCGGAGAAGATTTCGGTCCCGGGAGGAAACTCGCGCTGTTCAGCGGCCTCGGCTAAAGCGCGTAAGTCGTCTACATTTAAACCCCTGAGGAGGGGAATGTCTTTGAGCTCATCTATGTTCAGCATGAAAAAGGTTCCTTCGCCGCGACCGGCATCATTTCCACCACGAGCCCCTCTGATCCTTCGGCGGGGTGGGACGCGGAGGAGGTTGCGGCTTGTGCGCGCCCGGCTGCGGGGCCGCCGGCTTCGCGTGCTGCGGCGGGGCCGGCTGTGTGGGGACGCGCTCGATGATCGTGAGGAAGGTCTTGACGTCGTTGACGGCGCTGATGGCGGTCTCGTACGTGATGGTATCACGTGTGAGAAGTCGGGCGACGTCCATTTCGAGGGTTACCATTCCTTCGGAGGCGCCGGTCTGTATCTGCCCGTAGAGTTGATGTGTTTTCCCTTCGCGGATCATGGAACTGATACCCTGCGTGACTATCATGATCTCACGCGCGGCCACGCGGCCTCCGGATTTGCGCGCCAGCAGCGTCTGGGAGATGACCGCCCTCAGTCCACCGGCGAGCTGCATACGGATCTGCTGCTGCTGGTATGACGGGAATACGTCCACGATGCGGTCGATGGTCTGCGCTGCGCCCATAGTATGGAGCGTTCCGAACACGAGGTGGCCGGTCTCCGCGATGGTGATGGCGGAGGCGATAGTCTCCAGATCGCGCATCTCGCCGACGAGAACGACGTCAGGGTCTTGCCGGAGCACGTGTTTGAGCGCGTTCGTGAAAGAGAGCGTGTGAGCGTTGAGTTCGCGCTGGTTGATGAGAGCCTTATTGTGCTCATAGACGAACTCGATTGGGTCCTCAATCGTCATGATGTGGTCTTTTCGCGTGCGGTTGATCATGTCGATCATGGCGGCAAGCGTGGTTGATTTGCCGCTGCCCGTCGGGCCGGTTACCAGGATAAGGCCATTCTTGGCCTGCGTGAGGCGCTCGACGACCGGCGGGAGCTCGAGTTCCTGGATCGTGGGAATCTTATTGGGGATGGTGCGGATTGCTGCGCCCATGCCGCCGTTGCGCCAGTAAACGTTGACGCGGAAACGCGATGTGCCCGGAATCGAATAGGAGCAGTCAAGCTCGAGCGTCTCGTTAAGTTCCTTGCGCTGGTCTTCGGAGATGATCTGCATGATGAGTCGCTCGGTGTCTGCGGCCTCGAGCACCTTCCAATCTTTTTGGGGCTCGAGCTCGCCATGTATCCGCATCATCGGCGGACGACCGATCGATAGGTGCAGATCGGACGCTTTCCTTGCAACGGTTTGTTTCAGAATTTCGACCATATCCATGGCGGGAATCCCTCTTTATTGGCTCTGGGAATTGTCGGTGTTTCGGCGGCGCAGGTCCCCTCGCTGAAAACGGCATCCACTAAAGTGCGATAAGTCTAACATGGTCGCCGGACGCTGTCAAATGTGTTCATCTACTGGGGGATACACATAGAGCGTAGGGAAATCTTCCACCAGCGCCCCTTTACAATAGCGGACGAAGAAAGGAGGGGCAGCGGACGAGGTGTAAAGCAGTTGAAAGAACTGAGGAAACCGGGACATTTGGAGCGAGACAAATAATAAGCAATGAAATCTATCATTTATATACAAGAGTCGCGTTCATAACCAGTTTGTTTAAAAGTATTTATAAAGAATAATTGGGCTCTGTCCCCATTTTTCGGGCGGTCCAACTTGACGGTAGGGGGCTTCAAACGTTATACTACGACGAATTTGGGTTGTCATATGAGAAAGACAGGAGAAGCGGGGCGAGTGGAAACGGGCGAACCTGTCCATTCGACGAACGAACAAACCATGGCATAAAGCAGGAAGAAAGTTGTTTACGCCTGAAGATGGAATCTGACAAGAATACACCGCGCAAAAATGATACCGAAAAGGTTCATAATTTTGCTCAGAAGTTGTTGCAACCATCTCTCATTGAAAAGTTAAGGTCTTATGTCGCCTGGCAGAGAGATGTCAGGGCGGGAATTGATTCAGTCCCACCGAATGATGCGCCGATCTCGATCAATCTGGATTTGACGACTGCCTGTAACTACAGATGTGGACACTGCGTAGATTCGAGAATCATAAACAGGTCGATTGCGTTTGAACATGAAAATTTATTATCTTCCCTTGACACACTCTGCAGAAAAGGAATGAGGTCGGTAATCCTGATTGGCGGTGGCGAGCCGACTCTTTATCCCGGATTTGAAGAGGTGGTCAGTCTTCTGAAATCCAGGGGGGCCGATGTTGCTGTTGTTACAAATGGAAGCAATATGCAAAAAGTTGGTCAGATTGCTCATTTATTTGGTGAGAAAGACTGGTTAAGGCTTTCCCTGGATTCCGGAACCAACGAGACATTCAGAGCAATGCATAGGCCTCACGCCGCGATCAGCCTGGAACAGATATGCCAGGATGTCAAATCTCTGAAGCAACATCATCCGAATGTGGTGATAGGGTTTTCTTATGTAATTACCTGGGAAGGGGTTAATATAAAAGGAAGAGAGATAACCCCCAATATCAATGAAATTGCCATTGCCGCCAGGCTGGCAAGAGAGCACGGGTTCAATTTTTTTTCAATCAAACCGATCTTGGAAAGAGACCCTTCTTCCGCGGAAGTCGTTGGAATTCCTTCCAAATTTTCCGAGACAATCGAGAAAATCGGGACCGCGATTCGGGTTGCTCGAGAATTAGAGACGGACAATTTCAGGGTTCTGGTAAGTTCGAACTTAAGAGCGTTAAAGGACGATAGTTTAGAAGCCTATAAAGATCAGCCGGAAAACTGTCATATGACTCATTTCAGGAATGTTTTGAGTCCTTTTGGGCTATTCAATTGTCCCGCGTGCAGAGGCATGGAGGGCGCCAGTTTTGGAGGCAAGGACTCCTACGCTGGAGACCAAAATTATGGCGCGACCATGGTTCAGCGCGCGAGGCATATACACAGTTTTAATGCCAAGCTGAAATGCCGGGACGTAACCTGTCTCTACAGTCCAACCAATAAATATATTGAAGAACTTATCCGACATAAAGGAGTTTCAGAGCTCAAGCCTTCAGAGGAAAAGGGAGATTATTTTTTGTAATCTCTCACAATAACATGAAATTACATGGCAAAGTGGCGCTCATAACCGGAGCTTCTCAAGGGATAGGTAATGCTATCTCATTAAGTTTTGCAGAACACGGAGCAAAGATAGTTATCAATTATTTGGGTCATCATAAGGAAGCTTTAAATCTCAAAGAAGCGATTGAAAGTAAAGGATCAGAAGCTTATCTGATAAGGGCGGACATTTCCAAACCTGATGAAGCCTTATCGATGGTGGATCAGATCATCAAGAAATACAAGAAAATCGATGTTCTGGTTAATAATGCGTCGGTATACCTCCGGGAGGGCTTTTTCGATTGCAGCGAGGAACTCTTCGATAAAGTAATAGACACCAATCTCAAGAGCGCTTTTTTCTGCTCTCAATTCGCTGGAAAGCAAATGGTAAAGCAGAAGCGCGGAATAATAATTAATATTTCTTCAAATGCGGCATTCATGCCGAAAAAAGGGCACGGTATCGTTTATGGTTTATCAAAGACAGCGATAATTTACCTTACTCAATCTACTGCTCTGACATTGGCTCCGTATGTAAGGGTGAACTGCATAGCTCCGGGCTTTACGAAGACACAGATGTTGCCATTTATCAAGTCAGCCGACGAGTTGAGAAAACTCTCAGCCAAAATACCTTTGAAAAGGATTAACCTTCCGGAAGATATTGCCAATGTTGTGCTCTTTCTTGCGTCGGACGATTCCAGAAATATCACCGGGCAAACACTTATGGTGGACGGAGGATTTATTTTAAAATAGAAGCGGCAGAAGGGTCGGACCGGCGTTCAATCTTTTCCAATTGCCTCAAGGTCGGCAAGGTCCTGTTTTCGGCCTAAGGCTTTTTTATTAGATACGAGATCATGTCGCCCGATGTAGGGGACATTCAAATCTCCGAAGGAACCGATTACTCTGCCGGATCTCGCCTGTTCCCACGAGACCCCGGTAATGGATGTTAGAATATCAATTCTGATTGGCGGGAATCCGAGTTGGATGACCCTGTCTTTCATCTCAAAATCCGCTGCTGTGAGGCCAACCGACCCGAAGCCAAACTCGCGCAGGACCTGCATGATTCTATTTGCATTAACGGGCTCCGGCTTCACAAAGATGTCCAGGTCGCCGGTAAATCGGGGCACTCCATGAAACCCCAGCGCATAGGCCCCGGATGATGTACTCATTGTGTTTGCTGATTAACGCGAGCAACTTTGAAGTCTTACTGAGCTTCCATGGTGTTGTTTTCTCAGGATTTCAATAGCGGCGATACTTTCTCGCGGAGTCTTACTGAGCCAGTAGGCGAGGGCTTCCCTTTTTGACGAACCACTTTTTAAATCAAGTTTTTTGACAACCTTATCAATCATTTCCGTTCACTGGGCCTGTTCATTGATGTTCCTTATGATATGGCAGGCTCTGCAGAAATGCAATCGACTCAGAGCCCACGGTCAGCAATAAACGCCGTATTTTCGGGCGGCGCGCACCATGGCGATGTAGTTTTCGGGTTTGCAGCCGGGATGGATGGTATTTGACGAGGTGATGATGTAGCCGCCACCCGGAGCCGCATCCGCGATCGCCTGTTTCACGGCCTGCTCGACTTCCTCTTCTGTACCGGAGGGCAGGAGATCGATGCAATCGATATTGCCGAGGAGGCAGACTCTGTCGCCGCAGTAAGTCTTCACCCGTTTCAGGTCCATTCCCGCCTGCGGCTGGAGCGGATGAATACCGTCGAATCCGTTGGCGATGAGGCGATCGAGGATCGGCCAGAGATTGCCGTCGGAATGTTTGATGACTTTGGCGCCTTTTTGATGCGCGAGGTCAACGACTTCCTTTTGATAGGGTCCGATGAACTCGTCGAACTGGGCCGGCGACATCAGCGTGTTCGTATTGAAGGCAAGGTCGTCTTCGAGCACGATTGCGTCCGCGCCGGCTTCGATTGCCGCACTTACCAGTTCCTTATGATGCTCGACCGTCATCCGCGCCAGGTCGTGCGCGAGTTGCGGATATTCGAAGTAATCGATGAGCAGCCTTTCCAGGCTTCCCCGCAGCCTCCAACTTGGGCCGAAACAGTCGTGTGTTGCAAAGACGATTGAGCGCTTTGAGCCCAGCCGCGCCTTTGCCATGCTCAGCATCATCAGGTCGATATCCGGGTCCACTTTCGGCAGGCTATAGTTCCTCAGGTCAGACGGCGACTTGATCGGGCCCTCCATCGGGAAAGCCAGTCCGAATGGGTTGGCCTTCACCACAACGCCCCACGAGTTTCTGCAGTAGCCATTGCCCAAAGGTTCCAGGTGTTCGAGCACGCGGGTGGTTAAGCCCTCGATATCGAGTTCCTCGATAAAGCAAACGAGCGCGTCGAAAATCTGGAACAGCTCCTCGGGGCTCATTTCACTGGCGGGTTTAAGAGGAGGAAGCTTGTCGGTGAAATGTCTGGCTATGCCGATAATGCTCGGCTCGTTATACGCCAACTCGAATACCGGCACCCGGTCGGGCTGCCTGCGAGCCAGTGCGGTAAGAATCCGTTCTCGTCCGGTCATCAGATCTTCCTTCATTTTAGAGAAACAGCGATCTTTCGGGATACAAGAATCGTTTCCGGCGATATTATATCATTGCGACCCGATTCGTCAATTTCGTGGTTGCAGCGCCGCAGGCGGAGCGGGAATGACGAACGTCTTGGGTCCACGCGGTCGTGATCAGGAATGGAACGCAACGACTTTCGATTGACACCAAAAGCGCGCCACAACGGATTGCGTGCGGTCTTCGGCGGGTGGTATAATGCGAATAGGAAGTTGTATAGATGCTTTATGATACTCAATTTATGCAAGGAGCGCCGTGGAGCTGTTTGATGAAGAACAGAAGCGGCTGAGCCAGAAGAATGCCCCGCTTGCGTGGCGGATGGCGCCGAGGACGCTCGATGAGTTTGTCGGGCAGGAACAGTTGCTTGGCGAGGGGAAGCTGTTGAGGCGTCAGATCGAGGGCGACCGGCTCTCGACCGCGATATTCTATGGTCCTCCGGGCACGGGCAAGACGGCGCTTGCGCGGATAATCGCAAACACTTCCCGCGCTTCATTCCAGCGGCTGAACGCAGTCACGTCGGGCGTCGCCGATTTACGCCAGTTGATTGATGGTGCGCGCCAGCGGATGCTGTCGTCGGGCCGAAAGACGATTGTGTTTGTCGACGAGATCCACCGGTTCAATCGCGCGCAGCAGGACGCGCTCTTACCGGACGTCGAGGAGGGCACGATCACCTTCATCGGGGCGACCACTCAAAACCCGTTCTTTGCGGTGACCGCGCCGCTGGTCTCACGCTCGCAGATATTCAAGTTTGAGCCACTGAGACCCGAGCATTTGAGCGCCCTTCTCGACCGCGCGCTCACTGACAAGGAGCGCGGTTTGGGTAACATGAACATAGAGCTGACGGACGAGGCCCGGGCCCACTGGCTGACTGCGGCCGAGGGCGACGGCCGGCGCGTTTTGACGGCCCTCGAGATAGCCGCGGTGACCACGTCGCCGGATGCGGAAGGTGTTATCCATATTACGCTCGAGACGGCGGAGGAATCGATCCAGCGCAAGGCGATTGTGTATGACGGCACGGGGGACGAACATTATGACACCATCTCGGCTTTCATCAAGAGCATGCGCGGGTCGGACCCGGACGCGGCCATATATTGGTTTGCGAAGATGCTCGAGGCGGGCGAAGACATTCGGTTCATAGCGCGGCGCATTGTGATTTGCGCGGCGGAAGACGTGGGCAACGCAGACCCGCAGGCGCTCGTGGTTGCGACGGCGGCGATGCAGGCGAGCGAATTCGTCGGGTTGCCGGAAGCCCAGATTCCGCTGGCGCAGGCAACGATTTACGTTGCGTGCGCTCCGAAGAGCAACGCGAGTTACATGGCTGTGGAGGAAGCGCGAAAGCACGTTCGCGAGCAGCCGCTTTTCCCTGTTCCCAAGCATTTGCGCGATGCTAATTATCCGGGCGCGAAGCGGTTCGGTCACGGCAAAAACTACAAGTATGCGCACGACTATCCCGGGCATTATGTGAAGCAGGTGTACGGCCCGCCGGATAAGCAGTTTTACCGGCCATCGGATCAGGGTGAAGAAGTCGAAATAAAGAAGAGGCTGGGAGAATTACGGAAGCGGGAGCAGGAAGAAAATGAGACTTGAGCACAGCATTAACTGGGAGATCGCGGAGTCGGCGTGCTTAAGATTCCGAAATTTTTTTGCGATAGATGGATACTCCTGCTCGTTAAATTTTTGGCGGGCCATATGCTACCATGTGCACGCTTATTCACGTAGTCCGGCTTTTGAGTGATCGGAAAAGGAAGGCTTATCTAAATAGTATCTTTCATCTCCGGAGCACAGATTGCTCATCATCGAAGTAGTTTTTCCCGTATTTGCCATAATCGCGCTCGGATACCTTCTCGCGCGGTTCACACATCTGGACACGAAAACGCTGTCGGAACTGGTGGTGAATATAACCAGTCCGTGTCTGGTGTATGTTTCGATTGCAAAACGGGAGATAGTTGCCGCCGACTGGCTTGTTATGGGCGGAGCCGCTGCCGCGATAATATTCGGAACGGCTGTGCTGATGGAGTTGTATCAGCGGGCGGCGGCGATCCGATCACGGGGTCTTTTTCTGCCGGCGATGTTCATGAATTCGGGAAACATGGCGCTGCCGTTTTCGCTGTTGGCCTTCGGCGCTCCCGGGTTCGACATGGCGATAATTTTCTACGTTACGGTGGCGCTGCTGCACTATTCGATCGGTGTTTTCATTGCAAAAGGGCGCGGCGGGTTCCAGGAGATTTTCAGGCTTCCTCTGATTTATGCCGCGCTCGCGGGACTTGTCTCATCGCTGTTTCGGGTGCAGCTTCCCTCCTTTCTCTTCACGCCGGTTGAGATGCTGGCGAATGTGGCTATCCCGCTGATGATTCTCGCGCTGGGGATTCAGCTTCACAGCTTGCGCGTGCGCTCGGTGCGCCACGCGGTAGCGGGAGTAAGCATCAGGATGGGCGGCGGCTTCCTGATTGCAGTTCTTTTTGTGTTGCTTTTCGGGATCGGGGGATTGAGTCGCAAGGTTATTTTTCTTGATTCACTGATGCCGCCCGCGGTCTTTAACGTGGTGCTCGCTCAGAAATATGCTGCCGATCCGGACGCGGTCGCTTCCGCGATAGTGATTGGGACGTTGTTGAGCGTCGTGGTGACGCCGCTGTATCTTTTCTTTGCCACATAAACCGGAGGATATTGTGAAGATACTGTTTATCTCGTCGAACAGATTGAAGCGGGTAATGCCGCCGATGCCATTGGGTCTGGCGAGCGTTATAGCGCAGATCGATGAGGGAAGCCATCAAATCCGGGTGCTTGACCTGATGTTCCTTGATGAGCCCGAAAAGGAATTGCGAGAAACGTTATCCGATTATCGGCCGGACCTGATAGCGATCTCGATTCGCAATCTGGATAACCAGTCTTCCTTGTACAGCGAATATTTCCTGCCGGAGGCAAAGGCGCTGATTGAACTGTGCCGCCGGCACTGCAGTGCAGTTATCGTGATTGGCGGACCTGCCTTCACAGTTAGTCCGCAGGCCGTTCTTGCCTATTTGAAAGCCGATTTCGGGATAGCCGGCGAAGGTGAGATCGCCTTTTCCGAGCTTGTCGAGCGGTTGGAGGCCAAAAAAGACTGGAGCGACATCCCCGGGCTCGTGTGGCGGGAGCATGAGGCAGTTCGTTCAAATCCAATGAAGTTCATCGAGAACCTGGATGCCCTGCGACTGCCGCGTCGCGACCTGTTCGATAACGAGCGATATGCCTTCGAGCGCGGGCTTGCCAACATTGTGGTGAAGCAAGGCTGCGCTTTCAATTGCCTGTACTGCGATAGTCCCTTTACGCTGGGGCGGCGCTGGCGGATGAAATCGCCGGAGCGGGTGGCCGACGAGCTTGAAATCATGCAAAAGGATGATGGGATCAGCATGGCCTACTTTTCCGATCCCATATTCAATTGTCCTGCCGAACATGCGCAAGCAGTATGCGAAGCTATCAAGCGCCGAGACTTGGGGATTCGCTGGGTTGCTTCGTTTCATCCCGCCTTCATCGACCGGCATTTGCTTTCTCACATGCGCGAGGCCGGTTGTATCCTGATTTCGCTCGGCTGTGATTCATGTTCGGACAAGATGCTTAAGACTTTGCGGAAAGGGTTCACGAAGGATCAGCTTGCTGCAGCCATCGGTTCGCTCGAGGAAATGGAGATGAATTACATTCTCTCGCTGCTGATCGGCGGCCCGGGCGAGAACAGAGAGACGGTCGAGGAAACAATCAGGTTTCTGGAGCCGCTGAATCCGTTCCTGCTTGATTTCTGCGCGGGTATACGGATCATGCCGCACACGGATCTCGCCGATATCGCGGTGCGTGAGGGAGTGATTGCGCCGGACGATCCGCTGATGGAGCCTCGGTTTTATTGCAGCGGCGATGTTAGGGAGTGGATCGAGGAGTATCTGCGCGAGGCCTGCTCGCGCCATTCGAACTGGACGCTCGCGCACAATGAGCCGTAAGGGGCTGGGAAACTGGGACGCTGGAGACGGAGCCATTGGTTTTATTTATGATTACTAAAATCTAATAACGATTTAAATATGGTCTCTGTCCCTATATTTTCCATCGGACAGGCCTGACCTGTCGGACGGGTGGAGGAGCGTAAAAGTTAGAGTATAGGACCCATGCCGATCCGGGGAGAAGGATGACACAATTAGGAAAACGATGGCTGGACAAAAACGATATTGGGGGACAGCGAATGAGAGGTGGGGAATGAGCCATTATGTCCGATCGAACGTTACCCAGAACCTCGTAGTGCTTCTTTTATGGCTGCTGATTGCGCAGGGATGCGCCACGGGGGGGCCGGGGAATTCCACTCAGGAGGGAGAATTCTTCGAGCTGAGGCCGATGATACTCAATGGCATCCGGCCTTCGAACGTCCCGATGGGCTGGCTGGTAGTACGGACGCAGGAGGAGTGGACGGATTTTTGGGCGCAACACAGTTTTCGGCCTGCGCCCGAGATCGATTTCGAGGAGTATACCCTGGTAGCGATTTTTTTGGGACAGAAACCGAATCCGGGCCATTCGATCAAGATTACCCGTGCGGGAAAAGAAGCCGGCAAGGTAGTGGTTCATGCCGTACAGACCGAGCCGGATCCAAGCCGCCTGTACCCTCAGGTGATCGTTTATCCGTATGACGCTGTCCTCATCCCGAAGACGGACCAGGAAATCGAGTTCAGACTCGAACTGGAGGCGCACGACGATTTCTGACGTGCATTTCATGGGCGTTTTAGACGACGTGCGGTGAATGTGCGGCCGATTGACGGATGAGAAGAGTGTACGAATTCTTGATGAAGTGCATGCTGATTCTCCATTCGGTTCCGGGGCTGTCCGGCAGGAAGGAGAGACATGGCATTGAGGATTCCAACCTGGATCACGCAGTACGCGATCAAGGCGGGAAAGATCGGATTCCATGAGGAAATTGCGGTTCAACTGTACTATAAATGGCCGAACGGGCTCATCGATGAAATCACGTATCACTCGCATGTTCGCGAATTCGGGAAAATCGAGCGAAGGGCACATTATCATATTAATTTGAGGGGAGTTTCGCGGCTGGACACGTCCGTTTACGAGATGATGGAGTTTGAGATTGAACATTGCAGGGCGTCCAGCCGGCCCGAAAGCGGGAAGTTAAAGTTGTTTCTTCGCGAGGGCGAGTGGGAGCGGGTGATTGACTATTCCAGTTTCCCGACAGTGCTGATCGAGCACCGGATCAGCCTGTACGAGAGCAGGTTTGGGATGTGCCTGGAGAAGTATCAGAACCGGCTGCGATGCGAGACGCTGCCATTTGGCGATTTATCGGTCCTTATGGATTGGGAATATCTGTTGTTGGAACTTGGTGATCGGTAGTCGTCTTTAGCGCATCCGCGGTGTCGCCGCTTTTTGAAGCAACGGCCTTCTCTCGGAGCGTCTGTTCGGTCAAGCTGACCAGTGTGTCGAGCCGACTGAACAGATCCTGCTCGGTGGTCGTCGCGCCAGGTTGGACGACGACCAGCCAGATTACATCCCGGTTCAGGCAATAACGAGCCTCTGCCGTCGTGACGTAATTCGCCTTCAGCATTCTTGCATAAAGGGACAGCTCCTCGAAGCCTTTCATTGAGCGAAGCTGTTCCAAATGGGCGACGGGAGCAAGAAGGCGGACATTCTCGCCGTCCAGAACCAGGAAAACCTGGTGATCTTTGTACCGGAAACTCCACTGGCCCGACTGTCCCTGAAGGATAATGCCTTTCTTTTCCAGCAGATGCACAACCCGGTTGGCCGGCGCGATTTCCCGAACGGACTGTTTTGCGGCGGCGGACTTTGCGGGCTCTTTGTTTTGATGCTCACCTTCGGGCGGCAGAAGCGCCTCATAAATCAGGTGAATCTTCTCAGGGGGTAAAGAAACATCCTCCTCGTCTGCCGCGGTGCGTGTCGGGAAAATGATAAGAATCGCAAGAAAGGCAAGAAATGGAATCTTCATAAGGGTCCCCCTTGTCGGAATGTTGGAGGCGGCAGAAAGAACCGGTGAATCGAGACTATGTCAGGGCCGACATTTTTCTCAACCGCTGTACGATTTCAGGCAGCACTTCGGCGACATAATCGATATCTTCTCGCGTGTTCTCGACTCCAAGAGAGAACCTGAGGGAGCCGTGGGCGATTTCATGAGAAAGGCCGATGGCAAGCAGCACGTGCGAGGGATCGAGGGAGCCCGAGGTACAAGCCGACCCGCTTGAGACGGCGACCCCTTTCATATCGAGCATCATGATCATTGATTCTCCCTCGACATACCTGAAACACATATTAAGCGTATTTGGCAGGCGGTCGGTCGGATGACCATTGACAATGGTGTCTTCTATGCGTGCGCTGAGTTCGTTTTGCAGGCGGTCGCGCAGGTCGACCAGTTTCCGATAATTGCCGGTCATGGATTTCTGCGCAAGTTGGCAAGCTTTTCCCAAGCCGACGATACCGGGAACGTTTTCGGTGCCGGCGCGACGATTTGACTCGTGATGCCCGCCGTGCTGCTGCGGGAGGATTCGGGTGCCTTTTTTGATAAAGAGGGCGCCGACTCCTTTTGGGCCGTATATCTTGTGGCCTGACATCGAGAGCAGGGTGACATTCGAAGTGGAGACGTCGACGGGAATTTTGCCGCACGTTTGGACAGCGTCGGTATGATAATATATTCCCTTTTCAGCCGCGATTTTTCCGATCTGATCGATGTCCTGGATCGTGCCGATCTCGTTATTTCCGTGCATGATTGAAATGAGGGTGGTGTCGTCGCGGATCGAATCGCGCAATTGATCCAGGTCCACTTTTCCATACTTATCGACTTTCAGGTAGGTGACCTCGAAACCTCGTTTTTCGAGGAACTTGCACGTGCTCAGGACGGCGGGGTGCTCGATCTGGGAGGTGATAATATGCTTGCCTTTTCTTTCGTTCGCATATGCGATGCCTTTGATGGCGAAGTTATCGGATTCAGTGCCCCCGCTGGTAAAGACGATTTGTGCAGGCTCGACCCCGATCAGAGTGGCAACCTGCTCTCGCGCTTTTGTGACGGCTTCATTCGCCTCTCGGCCAAAGCTGTGGACGCTCGAAGGGTTGCCGAAATACTGGTCGAAGAAAGGAAGCATCGCCTTGAGAACGTCCGGGTTGATAGGAGCGGTAGCATTATGATCAAGATATATTCGCTTCATTCGGCAGGTTCCTTATCAATTCATTCTTGTTAATAATGCGGCATTACCACATCGCACGGGCGGCGAAGATACCTCACACAGAAAAAGAAGCGCCCGCGCATCTTGGAGGGCGGGTCCTCAAATATTATATCATTTCCCGGTTCTCCGGGCGAGTCACCCGACTTCCTTTGCGCGCCAGAAAGTGCCGTCGGGGGTATCTTCGATGACAATGCCGATCGAGTCGAGCCGGGCCCGAATCGAATCGGCCAGTTGGTAATCCTTCCGCTCGCGGGCCTCTGCCCGCAGGCTTATGAGCAAGTCGAGGAGCTTTTCGGCGAGAGCCGAATCGGCGCCGGCAAAGGATTTCTGGAACAGGCCAAGCACGGCGCCGAGCTCTTTGGTCCGGTTGACCAGTTTCCGCAGGTCTTCAGCAGAGCATTTCCAGGCATCCGGCCCATCAAGAATTTTGTTCAGGCCTTTCACCATATTAAAGAAAGCGGCTATAGCGCGGGGAGTATTGAAGTCGTCGTCCATTGCCTCCTCGAATTCCGTCGTCAATTGGTTATGCAGGTCATCGACGGGGATTTCGGCCCGAAGGCTTTCTTTCCGTTTTTCGAGCAATCGGGCCTGCCGTTCGGCCTTGGCGAGCGCAAGGTAGACTCTCTGCAGAGAGGATTCCGATTCAGAGAGCGAGCCTTCCTCAAAATCAAGAGGGCGTCGATAGTGAGCCGACAGCAGGAAATGGCGAATGGCCTCGGGAGCGGCATTCTGAAGCAGGTCGCGGACGAGCGTGATGTTCCCGAGAGATTTTGACATCTTCTGTCCGCTGATATTGAGGTAGCCGTTGTGCAGCCAGACGCGGGCAAAATTCTTCCCGGTTGCGGCGCGGCTTTGGGCGATTTCGTTTTCATGGTGGGGAAAGATCAGGTCGTGCCCGCCGCAATGGATATCGAATTCGTTGCCGAGGTATTTGCTGGACATGGCCGAGCACTCGATGTGCCAGCCCGGCCTGCCCTTGCCCCAGGGGCTATCCCAACTGGGCTCGCCGGGTTTGGCGGATTTCCAGAGGGCAAAATCGAGCGGGTGGCGCAGACGGGAATCGACCTCGATACGCACGCCTTCCATCAATTCATCGAGATTCTGTTGCGAGAGGCGGCCGTAATCCTTGAACTTCTTGATTTCGAAATAGACGTCGCCGTTCACCTGGTAGGCGTATCCCTCCTTGAGGAGCTTCTCGATGAGGGATATCATTTCGGGGATGAAATCGGTTGCGCGGGGATGGTAGTCAGCCCGCTGGATGCCGAGCGCATCGGCATCTTCGAAGTAAGAGCGGGTATATTTCTCAGCGATTTCTGCCGCGGAGACTCCTTCTTCGTTGGCCCGTTTGATTATCTTGTCTTCAACATCGGTAAGATTTTGTACGTATCTGACGATATAGCCCCGATATTGAAGATAGCGGCGGACGACATCGAAGAAAACGAACACGCGGGCGTTGCCGATATGGATGAAGTTATAGACGGTAGGGCCGCAGGTGTACATGCCGATCCTGCCCTTCTCGATCGGCTCCAGCGGCTCTCTTTTTCGGGTAAGGGTATTGTAGACATAAATTGCCATGTCGTCCCCTGGCAGGTTTGGCTGATTGATCCGTCGGCAGCAGCCTATCGGCTTCGGGCGGCCGAATGGCAGATTCAACCGCTATAGCAAAACGCCGCCCGTTATTCCATTTGCAGAGCCTGTCGCTTACTGGATATCGACTGTTGCGCCGACTTCAGCGAGCTTCGCCTTGATCTTCTCGGCTTCTTCCTTTGAAACGGCTTCCTTGATCATTTTTGGAGCCTCATCCACAACCGCTTTGGCCTCTTTCAAGCCAAGCCCGGTGAGTGCGCGGACTTCCTTGATGACCTTGATTTTTTCCGGTCCGACCTCCTTCAGCAGGACATTGAATTCGGTCTTCTCTTCGACTTCCGCGGCAGCCGCGGGCGCTGCAGCAGGTGCAGCCGCCATCGCGATGGGCGCGGCCGCGCTGACGCCGAATTTATCTTCGAGTTTTTTGACCAGGTCGGAAAGCTCGAGAACGGTCATTTCCTCGATTGCGCTCAAAATTTGGTCCATTTCCAACTTTGCCATTGTTGCTGTTCCTCCTTACAGGTTTTTTTGGGGAAGGCCTATGCGGCTTCCTTTTTCTTTCTCAGGTCCTCGATCGCGTAAATGAGATTCCTGATCGGACCGCTCAATACGTTGACCAGCCCCGTCATAGGAGCTTTCATCTGTCCCAGCACCTGCGCCAGCAGCACTTCTCTCGGGGGCAGGCTTGCGATTGCCTGAACGCGTTCGCCCGCAACCACTTTTCCCTTGAGGACGGCGCATTTTATCTTCATATTCGGGTTGGCCTTGCTGAAATCGGCCAACACCTTGGCCGTAGCGACCGGATCATTGGAAAATGCATACCCCGTCGCTCCCTGGATAAACTGGAGTACTTCTTCCAATCCGGTTTGTTGGGCTGCGATCCGTGCCAGCGTGTTTTTGAATACGCGGTAGTCGACCGCCGCTTTTCGCAGCTGATTGCGCAGGTCGGTCATCGCCTGAACGTTGAGGCCGGTGTATTCGGTCAGGATCGAGACTTCGCTGTCCGTCAGGCGCTGCTTTAATTCATCAACCAGTTTTTCTTTTTCAGGCCGTGCCATCTAACTGCTCCCTCGGTTTGCACTTTCATCCGAAAGAAAAAAAACCCCCGCCGCCCTCAGCGGCAGAGGTTGAAAAAACTCTTTTTCAGCCGGTGCCCGCGTCTCGGAAGGCGTTCATTAAGTCCCCGGGGGGGACACCCTCTGTCTCAGACGTTAAGACATCAAGTTGGTAATAGAATACTCCACCGAACACTTTTTGTCAAGTCCCGCGGCCTGTTTTGTCTTTCAAGAACGGCGTTGCCGCATGTTACCCTACTTGATCAGGGGTTTCCAATGGTTTCACAGGTGCAGGGGATGGGCCGGCGGAATAAGTCGGGCTGACCACGCCTCCGGAAATAACCAACTTCAGGCCGTCCTCGGTGTTCATTTTCAGATAGATCAATTCTTCCTTTGGCACGAATATCAGGAGGCCTGAGGTCGGGTTGGGCGTTGTTGGGATAAAGACGCAAACGACTCGCTGTTCGGTTATGTATTGCACTTCTCCTTCGGCCTCGGATGTAACGAACCCGAGGCTGTAGATGCCTTTGCGCGGATATTCCACAAGCACAACGGTGTTGAAAATGGTTCCCTTTCCGCCTAGAACCGCCGAACTGATCTGCTTAACCGCCTTATAGATTTTACTGGCAAACGGGATTCTGGCCATGATGCTCTCGCCAAAGCCGATCATGCGCCTCCCGATGACGTTGCTCGCAAACATGCCGACGAACAGGATAAACGCGAAAAAGAATATGACTCCGACGCCGGGGATGCTATCGAATGGATGGCCGGGCACTTTTTTCGCGAGTCCATCGATGAAGGAGAACAGGCTCCACAGCACCCAGATGGTAACGACGGAAGGCAAGATAACCACGATGCCCGTAATGAGGTACCGGCGCATTGACGAAAAGTATGAGCCTGAGCTTTTCAATTTAATTGTTTCTTTTTTTTCCAAAGGAACTTCTCCTTGAATTGCCGTTTTCACGCCATGTCGCTTCGCTTTCGGGGTCGACCCGGAATTGCACGCGCCGCACAGCCCGCTCGGTGACATCGAGAACGGTGACGATGAATTCATTATACCTGAAGGTTTCGCCTTTTTTGGGGATCCTGCCGATTTGTTCCAGAACAAAGCCGCCGAGGGTCTCGTATTCGCCTTCCGTCAGCTTCGTTGCGAGCAGTTCTTCGGCCTCCTCCCTGTGGGTCCGCGCGTCGAGGACATAGAGCCCTTCGCCCAGGTCGGTGACCGGCTGTCTTTGCACGTCATACTCATCATGGATTTCGCCGAAGATCTCCTCGATCAGGTCTTCGAGGGTGACCAATCCGCCGGTGCCGCCATATTCGTCTACCACGATGGCCATAAAGATCTGTTTGCGGCGGAACTCGTGGAGCAAATCGTGCACTTTTTTGGATTCGGGGACGAATTCGACGGTTCTCATGAATTCGCGAATCGATTTCCCCTGGGGGAGGGCGCCGGCGCGCATGATGTCGAAGACATAGATGATTCCGACAATATCGTCTATTTTGTCGTGATAGACGGGGAGGCGGGAATGTCCTGATTTTTCGAAGGTTTCGCATGCTTCTTCCCAGGGGGCATCGTCTCGAACGGCCACGATGTCAATGCGAGGGACCATAATTTCCCGGACCGTAGTGGTGCCGAAATCGATAACGCCTTTCAGCATTTCACGCTCTTCTTTTTCAATGACGCCCGTTTGGTCATCCTCGATGAACAGCAGGCGAATGTCTTCCCGCCCGATGAAGGGGCAAGGTTTTTCGGGTCCGCCCAAAAAGCGGGTGAGCCGGCCGCTTATCTGCATGAGGAGGTGAACTCCCGGGGCGAACAATATGAAGGCCACCCTCAACGGGTCGGCAAAGAGAACGGCGAGCGTATCGGCCTTGTGGCGGAAGACCGCCTTCGGCAGTATCTCTCCAAAGATCAGGATGAGCGGCGTTAGCAGCAGCGGAGCCAGTAATTCCGCGCGCTCGATACCCCACATTCGTTCGGCCCACAACAGGAAAACGACGGTGGCTGTTACATTTACCAAATTATTGCCCACCAGGACCGTCGTGAGCAAGCGCTCCGGAGCGCGGAGCAAGCCGGCTATGACGCGGGCGCGTCTGTCTCCTTTCTCCTCACTCTGCCTGAGTTGGACTCTGCTCAGCGAGATTACGCCCGTCTCGATGCCGGAGAAGAATGCCGACCCGAGCAGAGTCGCGAGCAGAATGCACAGAAGGGTGATGTCAGCCAAATTCATCATGAAAGGATTTTCCTGTTGACGTTGCCATCGCCGGGGAGCGGAGACACGAGAACGGTCCTGATGCGGCGGTTCTTCATATCTTCAACCGCAAACCGGTAGCCCTCATGCTCGACGAATTCGCCGGGCGTCGGCACTCGTTCAAGCAGTTCATAGATCAGGCCGCCTACGGTATCCACCTCGGCGGCGTGAATATCGGTTTCCAGCAGGTCCGAGAGTTCGTCCAACCGCAACCGCGCGTCGACTCGCAGAATGCCGTTCGGCAGGTGTTCGAACTGCTTTTTGCGGATGTCGTACTCGTCGAAAATCTCGCCGACGACCTCCTCGATCAGGTCTTCGAGCGTCACGATGCCCGAGGTGCCTCCATGCTCGTCGACCACAATGGCCATATGAATATGTCCGCTCTGAAATTCTCTCAGCAGATCACGCACTTTTTTTGTTTCCGGAACGTAATAGGCCGACCTGATGAACAAGGATATCGGAATGTTCAACTGCCCGCGCCAGAAATAGGGGAACAGATCCTTGGCGTACACGATTCCCCTGATGTCGTCGACGGTTTTGCCATAGACGGGGAAGCGAGAGTGGCCGGTCTCTCGCATAATGCGCGAGAGCTCTTCGACCGTGATATCGAATTTCACCCGAATCATCTCGGTGCGCGGCACAAAGACATCGCGCACGAGCGTATCGCCGAACTCGAAGATGCGATGGATCATGAGGCGCTCGGTCGATTTCAGAACGCCCTCTTCAACTCCCATCGCAACGAGGGTCTTCAGCTCTTCTTCCGTCATCATCTCGTCCCGCTGCCGTTGCTGAATTCCGAAGAGCCGGAGGGCGGAATCGGTAAGCGTCAGCAGAAAACGCAAAGGGAAATACAGGATTTTCGAGGCAAGGCTCAGCGGAAAAGCCACCTTCGCGGCGAACCGTTCTGCATTATTAATTGCGAGAGTTTTCGGAGCCACTTCTCCAAAGAAGAGGATAGTCGCGGTGGTGATGGCGATGGCTGCAAAACTCCCCAGGTAGACGGAATAATCGAGGGATTCAAACAATCTGAGAACCCATGCTCCTATGATTGCGGATATCAGGATGTTTACAGTAAGGTTCCCGAAAAGGATGGTAACGAGAAGCCGGTTCGGTTCCTCCAGCAGGTTGGCCACGTGTTTTCCGCTGGAGGAGGATTGCTTCAATCTTTCAACAACGAGTCGAGGAAGAGAAAAGAGAGCTGTTTCGGAACCTGAAAAAAAGAACGACAGGCAGAGCAGGATTGCGAGGAGAATGGAATGGTCAAGCAGGTTGTTATCCAAAACGTTCGCCCGGAGCGGGCCCTCACCTCCGGCCTTCGGCGCTCATGGCGTACTTTTGTGCAAGCCTGCGCATGCGGGCGCGCCCGCGGGAAGTTTCGTCCTCATAGCCCAGCAGATGCAGTGTTCCGTGCGCGGCAAGCAGCCGGAGCTCGTCGATGAGATCGTGTCCCGCCTGCTGGGCCTGCACGCGTGCGCGCTCAGCCGAGATGACGATATCGCCGATGAGGTCGGGATTGAGCGCAGCGAACTTGCCTTCCGCCATCGGAAAAGCGAGAACATCGGTGGACGAATCGATTCCGCGGTAGGTCCTGTTCAACTCGCGGATGCGGGCGTCGGTAACAATCAGGACGCTCACTTCCGCGCTATCCCGTTTTTCGCCCGTCAGTGTTCGTTCAATCGCTTCGCGAACCTGCGCGGTTTTTATGGTTAGCCTTTGCGGCGACTTTCGTATCGATACTTTCAAATTTTCCCTTAATCTCCGGGATGGTCTGCTCTTCCGGATACTCGACGCGCGAGTGCAGGTAGCCGGCGAGGACCCGGACGAAGCTGTCGGCGATTTTGTGGAGGTCTTTCAGCGTGAGATCGCATTCATCGAGCTGCGAGTCCACGAATTTGTTGTTAATGATCTTCTCGACAAGTCCCTTGATGCGGCCGTGTGTCGGGTTTACGAGAGTGCGCGCGGCCGCCTCGACGCTGTCGGCCAGCATGCAGATTGCGGCTTCGCGCGTCTGCGGCTTCGGTCCCGGGTACCGGAAATTCTCTTCATCGACGGAGCGCGCCGGGTCCTGCTCCATCGCTTTCTGGTAGAAATATGGCATCAGGCTGGTGCCGTGATGCTGTTTGATCAACTCGATGATCGGCAGATTCAATCGGTGTTCGCGCGCAAGCTCGACGCCCTCTTTCACGTGCGCGATCAGGATCAAAGCGCTCATGGTAGGCGTCAGATCGTCATGCCGATTTTTCCCTCCCTGCTGATTTTCGCTGAAGTACAGCGGCTTGCTCATTTTGCCCACATCATGGTAGTACGAGCCCACGCGCGCGAGGAGGCTGTTTGCGTTGATCTGTTCGGCGGCCGACTCGGCCATGTTTCCGACCATAAGGCTGTGATGGTACGTGCCGGGCGCCTGCATCGCCAAGCGCTTGAGAAGCGGGTGGTTGAGATCGGAGAGCTCGAGGAGGCGGATGTTGGTTGCGATCCCGAAAACAGCCTCCAGCGGGATCAGCGAGCCGGGCACGACCCCGATGGCGGTTATCAGGCCGTTCAACACGCCCGCGGTGATCGCGGAGATAAACTCGTTGCCGACGATGCCGATGAAGTTCAAGGAGATGATGGCCGCGGCGTTTACGCCAGAGACGACGATGCCGGGCCAGAAGATGTCGCTTCGTTTTCTGATGGTGCGCATATAGTAGACGCCCGCGAGACTTCCCAGAGCGGCCACGAGGAACAGGTCAAACCTGTTTCCGCCCTGCACGGCGTAGAGAATGCTGATGAAGAAGGCGTAAATGAGCGCTAGACGGTCGTCGACGAGGGTGGAAAGCAGGATTCCCCCGGCGGCTACAGGGACCAGGAACAGCCAGACGTTGGGCAAGTTCAGCAGAAGGAGTACGCGCCCGGTCAAGAGCGTAATGAACGCCATGAAACCGATGAGGGCGAGCGCCTTGTTGTTTCGGGCGATCTCCGGACGGTAGCGGTGGAGATAAAACAGGAAGCATCCGAAAACGAGAAGCAGAAGGATTGCGTTTCCGATGTATATCTGGAGGCGATTAGCTTTGCTGAGCGCCAGTTCATGCGCCTCGAGCTCCACGAGATCCTGGTCGGACACCCGGTGCCCGGCCTGAACGATTTCCTGGTTTTTGCTAAACGTCTTCAAAACCGGCGGTGTGATTTTCCGGTTTTCTTCCTGGACGAGTTGCGTGACCTTATCCTCAAAGCTTAATGTGCTCCTGATGAACGGACTGATCAATTCTCTCAGCACCCGCTGGGCGCGATTCGAACCAGGCGATCTTTTTGCCGCGATCTGCTCAAGAACGACGGGCACTTTTTTGAGAGTTATGGCCTGATCGACCTTTACGCTGACGCGGTTGCGGCTGACCTTGTCGAAAATAGTTATTTCCTTTGCGCTGCCGGGCACGTCGCTGAGAATTCCTTTTGCCAATACCTCGCCGAGCGACTCGAGCGTGGCGGAGCGGAGCTTATCGAACTTTTCCTTGTCCAGGTCTGCAAGAAAGGAGATCGTTTCGCTCGAGGTGGTTGTGGGGAGGTATTTTGAGATCAGGGCGATGCGTTCTTCCCGGGTGAAGACGGGATTCAGCACGTCCTGCTCGAGTTTTGCAAACTGTTCTTTTGCTTCGGCGAGAGATGACTGTATCGCCTCCTGATCGAGGATGTAAACGGGTGGTGTGAGGCTTGCGGCTCGATCACGGGCAAGTTTCGTTGCCTCAAGATCGATCACATCGAATTTGACTTCGGCAAGGATGGATTTGTCGGGGAAATCGCCTTCTTTGAACTTTATCCAGGGAAGCCGCAGGCCCGGTGAGATCAGGTAGAGGATCACCAGGAAGAGCAGGGAAAAGCAAAGGGTCCTGGGCGTAAAGAATCCGCTTGAAGAAACTTTCGGCCGCAGGTCGTCGAGCCCCGATCGAGGCGGCTTTTTTTTGGGCCGCTGCACGTGATTAGCCATCTGCGGAATCACTCCCCGCGCCTGGAAAGCTCTTGGCGCTCGTAAGCATCCACAATTTTGGCCACGAGCGGGTGGCGAAAGATATCCTGCGTAGTGAAGTAGACGAATCTGATGCCTTCGATGTCGCTCAGCAACTGCTGTGCCTCTACGAGTCCCGATCCTTTTCCCGCGGGGAGATCGATCTGGGTAATATCTCCGGTAATAATGGCCTTGGAATCATGCCCCAACCGCGTCAGAAACATTTTCATCTGTTCGTGCGTGGTATTTTGAGCCTCATCCAGAATCACGAAGCAATGATTGAGAGTGCGTCCACGCATGAACGCAAGCGGCGCGACCTCGATCTGTCCCTTGCTCAACAGGCGGCTGATGGTATCGGCCTCCATCATATCATAAAGTGCGTCGTAGAGGGGCCGCAGGTAAGGGTTGACTTTTTCCTGGAGATCGCCCGGAAGGAACCCGAGTTTTTCTCCGGCCTCGACAGCGGGCCGCGTGAAAATCATTCTCTCGTATTTCCGCTGGAGGAATGAAGAAACGGCCATTGCGACCGCGAGGTACGTTTTGCCCGTTCCCGCCGGTCCAATTCCGAAGACGACGTCGGCCTCGCGGATCGCCTCGACATAAACGCTCTGCCCTTTACTCTTCGGACGAATGGGCGGGCTTCCGGAAGAGACGGCTATGGTATCTTCGATTACGGAAGAAAGAGACGGTTGCACCGGATCGGAGGCGGAACGCAAGGCATACCTGATATCATCGGTCCCCACCTGGTTGCCGCGGCGCACCATCTGGAGGACCTCTCCGAGAATGCCTTGGACAATCTCCACGTCGCGATCGGGTCCGCTTACCAGAACCTTTTCTCCGCGGTCCACAATTTTCACGGGGAAATGACTCTGAACCAGCTTAACGTGTTCGTGATTTTTTCCCAAGAGTCGAATTGCTTCTTCTTTATTGCGCAAAAGTATTTGCTTTGATGAATTGCTCATATTGTTGAATCGGCTCCTCGCCCCGCCGCTTGCCGGTCCTGCTTTTCTCCCTTACAATCAACCGTTGTGAAAGGGAAAATCGGGCGTCGATTGCACGGGAAGCCGTCCGCTCCGACTTCGGGGTCGGACGGAACAAGACGAGAAAGATCTGAACGCGACGCCCCTCTTCAGTTCGGCTTGAATATCGCGTCTAACTTTCTGTTGAGCGAGTAAATATTCTGGTTTGCAGTTATCAATTCTTGCTGTAAATGGATAACCTGGACTCGGAGCCAGTCGTTTTCCTCCTTTAACGCCTGATTGTTGATTCGCTCCCGTTCCAGCTCGGCTTCGACTTCTTCCACATCGCGCCGCACATTACGTCTGGGCGCCGGCGGCGGGTTTTCCGATACCGCCTTGATCACCTCGGCCGTGGGGGCATTAGGAGCAGAGACTTGTGTCTCGGTTTCTTGTCCGGCGATGATGCTCGAGTTGCGAGCGCAGCCAATCAGGGCGATTCCGCTCAGCCCGACAGTCAGCCAAAGCAAAAAAAATATCGCCCATTTACGGGCAAAAAGCACCTGCCACATTCTCCGTTTTTCCCCTGCTGTACGGGTATACTTCATGGCGAAATCTACCTATAAATATACCATGAATTTAAAATGCATGTCAAATATACGCGCCAGGCGAAACCGATTGACTTGTGGATTATTCTTTTGATAAAATAAGCTTCACTTACTCCCTCCCTCGCTTCTCCGCCGTTGGGGCGAACGGGTAACGCTGGTCCGAAACCAGGGGGAAGCCTATCAGTTTATCTTTCCTCAAATTGCATTTTATTGATTTGCAATCCAGTTCGCAGCAAGCTCTGGCCACAATTCTCTTCATCCACGGAGCCGGCGGCACGACCGACGATTGGCGCCGCCAGCACGCTCTTTCGGACAAGTACCGCTTGCTCATATGCGACCTGCCGGGCCACGGGCGGTCTGCAGGCACGGGCGAAACCACGATAGCGCGATACGCCGACGCGGTTATTGATTTTATCAAATCAAACCGGCTCCCCCGCGTCTTTGTGTGCGGTCATTCCATGGGGGGCGCAGTTGCGCAGGAGATCGCTCTGCGGGAACCAGGGTTTCTGGAGGGATTGATCCTGGTGAGCACGGGAGCGAAGCTGCGAGTGCTTCCAGCGCTTTTCAACCTGATTCGTGAGGATTTCGCGTCAGCCGTTCGAGGGATGGCGGCATTTGAATTTGGGCCTGCGGCGCCTGGGGTCCTCATTGAGGAAGAGAGGCAATCGCTTGCGGGTAATGCGCCCGACTTATTGCTGAAGGATTTCATGGCATGTGACTCGTTTGATATAATAGATAAGGTTGGTCTTATTCGACTGCCCGTTCTGATCATCTGCGGACGGGAGGACAGGTTGACGAGCGCAAAATACTCCGCGCTTCTGCACGAGAAGATATGGGGCAGCCAACTGACGATTCTCGATGAGTGCGGTCACATGCCGATGCTCGAGCAGGACAGGCGGTTTAACGAACGCATCTCGCAATTCATAGAGAGCCTGAAGGTTCGCCGAGGAAAGCCATGACGCGCAAGCGCCGAATCGGCCAAATGGTAAAAATCCGTTTCATGGAGGACCCGCTCCCCAAGGGGTACGTGTATCCATGCACAATCGAGGATATCAAGCAAAAGCTGAATTCTCTTGCGCCGGAAATGCTTCGCAACATATCGACCATTCATCTATGCAACCAGGTGAAAATGAATCCGGGGGTGGACGCCCACATTTATGACGGCTCCGATATCCGCATATATCCGGTCCCCGAGAAACTGAGATGGTATTACGGGAAAAGGAAACCGAATCCGGCGTGCGCGCAGGAACGGCTGGAATTTGGCGCCTATTGGCAAACGACCGACGAGGGGTGGTTCCTGTGCTGGGACAGAGACAACCTGCGGGAGTACATCTTGAATCACATCCTGCTTCACGAGATCGGCCATAGTCTGGACACCGTTTACTATGGCACCTCGCGCGGTGAGAGGTTTGCCGAAGCATTTGCCCACCATGTCGGCAAGAACCAGGAAATCAAGCGCACGGCCAAGAAGCGCAAGAAGCGGCTTCGCAGGTACCGCGCATAGTATTCCTTTTGGGCTCCTGATGGATTGTATCGCTCTCGCAGTTCGAATCTCCGCCGTCTCATTCGCGCGCCTGATGGTCATGGGTGATTCAGGGGCTTCGGGAACATAAGCATTGAGGGGGAGGGCAACGAGATGCAAGGTGCACAGCCTGCTGCAAGGCATGGTTTAAAACTGCTGGGCGTAAAGCTCATTCTTGGGATCGCCGCCGCTTTTGTTGCCATGGCAATCCTTCGTTTGTTCGGCGGAAGCGAACTGATTGTGGCGCTCTGCATCGGGCTCGTTCCCGGTATAGCGGAACGATCAGCGCGAAAGATAGTCGGGGGAGCCCTTCTGGCGGTGATCGGCTATCAGGTGGGCGCGCATGTAGGACTCGCGATCTCGAAGTCAGCAAGCGGTGTCCCTCTTGGCCATTGGGCGATAACCGGCGCGTTTATCGGCATGACTGCCGGAATCCGGCGATTTCCGGGGCAAGCGGCCTCATCGCGCATAACCGGAGGCGCTTCCGGGTTCATACTCGGATTGATTTTCGGGATATTCGGCGACATCGCCGGTTTCTTAACGATTTCCGCGCCCAATCTTCCGCTGTTTTATTATTTGAGAGAGGTTTCCCTTCTGTGCGCGGGATTCTTTATCAACTTTGCATGTGCACTGGCCACGATGCTGGCGATGGTGATTGCCCGCAGATCGAGGGGAGAAGCGGTGGCGGTGCAGGAGGCTCAGGCATAAGCCGGTATTGAACTGCGGCATGGGAAGAAACCGTTTTGGGTCGGGGTTTCGCGTTCATGGCGGGCGCTGAAGATTTCGGGGGTTTAACATACGCGGGGATCGAGGTTAGCAGAGAGGGAAGGTATGGCGACGAAAAAAGCTGGCAGCTATTGTGACGGCTTCTCGAGTATAGAGTGGACGCGGCGGGAATTTATTCGGGCTGCGACCGCCGGTACAGCCGGGATCGCGCTTGCGGGCCCGCTGAGCGCCTGTTCGTCGGCGACCGCGGTACCGCGCGCAGGCGCAGGCAACCTGTTTATGCAAGGCGATAAGCCGTTGCTCATTGTGGTGGAGGGCGGCGATCTTCAGAGGATGCTGCAGGCCGGGATCGAAGCTCTGGGAGGTTTACGAAAGCTGGTTTCCGGCAAGAAAGTGGTCCTCAAACCGAACGTTGTTGCCTCGCAGCCGCCGCCGGTCACAACGGACGTGGATTTGCTGCTGGCAGTAGGAGATATGACGCGACGAGAGGGCGCTTTGTCCCTTACGGCGTGCGACGCCAACAGTAGCGGCGTCAGCAAGGCGGGCAAATTCGATGCTCTCGGTTTTCCCGCACGATTGAAGGAAGCCGGGATAGCGCTGGATGCCGTCGATTTTGGAGACCGTCTGGCGCATGTGTTTGTTCAGAAGCCGCAATGGTTGGCGCATCCGAAGATAGGGGTTGTGCGAACCCTGCATGAGGCGGATGTTGTAATCAATCTTCCGATGATCAAGCGTCATGACGCCTCCAGATTCACTTGCGCCTTGAAAAATCATTTCGGTTCGGTGTATGGGCCGTTGCGTTTTGTCGCCCACAACAAGCTGAAAGCCGAGGGCGGCGAGCAGTATTTTGATCGAGCGCTGGCGGAATTTGCAGACGCCGTTCGCCCGGAATTGAACATCGTCGACGGCCGCACGCTGCTGATTCGGAGCGGTCCAACTTTGTCCGGCAGAGCTGAGATCAAAGAAGGGGTCAACAGGATCATCTTGTGCGGTGATATGCTTGCGGCCGAAGTGTACTGTTCCAAACTGATGGAGGAACATGATGACAGTTATTCCTCCGACATGATCGAGAATCAACTGGATGCGGCCGAGCGACTGGGGCTCGGAATAAGAGATTTGCGCAATGTTGCAATTAAGGAAATCGTTGCATAAACGCTCCTTTTCCCGTTATGCTGTTCTCTTCATGATGCTGGCCGCTGGAGGGATCTCCTGCGACCGCGGTGCGCGCGCGCCGGATGCGGATTCCGCCAAAAGCGAAGCGCGGGCGGTATTATCGTCAATTCCGACAGCCGAGGAATCAGCGGGATGGACTCCTTCGGGCGAACCGGCGGTGTTCAGAGGTGAAGAGTTATTCAATCATATTAATGGGGGGGCGGACATTTATTATGAATATGGATTTGGCGCCCTGGCCGTGCAACAATATAATAAAGGAGAAAAGGCCGTATCGCTGGAAATCTATCGTATGAACGGCGTTCCGGCGGCATTTGGCATTTACTCTTACAGCCGGCATCCCTCACTCTCTCGCATCGAAGTCGGAACTGACGCCACCGTTCATTCGAGTGGGTTGTTCTTTTGGCAGGATTCCTTTTTTGTTCATGCGCGACAGCTTGGATCGGCACGTGTGTCGTCCGAAGAATTTCTCGATCTGGCCCGGGCGGTTTCCGGAAAAATTTCTGCGACCGCAGTGGCGCCTCCTCTTATGGATCTGCTGCCAGAAGAAAACCGGGTTCCGAGGAGCGAGGTCTTCGTGAAGGGAAGGCTTGGCATTAATAATCAAGTGTATATAGCCGAGGAAGATTTATTCGGGCTGCAGGGAAACGAAGCGGCAGCGATTGCGCGCTATCAGCAGCCGGGGCTCTCATTGATTATTGCGCAGTATCTCAGCCGGGAATCGTGTGATCGGGCATATTCCCGTTTTCTGAACCACTTCAACGGAAGCGATGACGAAGTAGACAACCGGTTTACCGCTTCGGTCATGCCGGGCAAATATATTGCAGTAGGCAAGCGGGAATGGCACCTGGTGGTCATCCCTGACGCCGAGAGCAGCGATAGCGCGATGATAATGCTGGCGAAGGTCTCTGACCGCCTGCCATAAGGAGGCAGGGAACGGCGGCAGTCGCAGGACAGGGTATGCAAATCGCACGAAGGTATTTCTGGCTGATTCTTCTGGTGTGTTTTCTCGCCTTGACGGTTTTCGGCATACTTCGGGGAGAGGCGGTTGATGTCTTTGAGAAGGCGCGCACCATCTGCCTCGAATGCATAGGTATAGGATGAGGCGCTCCTTCCAAATCGCAAGCACCCTCATCACGAATTCCTATTTTTACGGGCTTTTTGTGGGGCAGCTCATTTACCGAGGCCCGCTAAAGTATTTCTGCGTCCCGAGCTTCAATTGTTACTCTTGCCCGCTTGCCGTATTTTCGTGTCCAATCGGCGCGATGCAGGCCGTTGCGGCGGGAATGGCGTATCAGGTTGCTTTTTATGCGATCGGGATTCTGGGAGCGGTGGGCGCAGTGGCCGGCAGGATGGCGTGCGGATGGATCTGTCCTTTCGGGCTGCTGCAGGAATACCTGTATAAGATCCCATCGCCGAAGTTCGGCGTTCCGCGCTTCCTGAACTACGCGAAATATGGATTCCTGCTGATAATGGTTATTCTGCTGCCGGCTTTCCTGGTGAACGAATTCGGTGTGGGCGAACCCTATTTCTGCAAGCTGATCTGCCCGGCGGGCACGCTGGAAGGCGGGATTCCGATTCCGCTGCTCGAGCCGGCCATCAGAGATCAGTTAGGCGGCATCTACATGTTGAAGATGTCGATTCTGGTCTTTTTTGTTGGGTGGATGATCGTCAGCCACCGGGCTTTCTGTCGCACGACATGCCCGCTCGGCGCTATTTATTCACTGTTCAACCGCTTCAGTCTGTACAGCATGAGCTGGAACGCAGTCACCTGCACGAAGTGCGACGAGTGTTACAAGCAGTGCCCGATGGGGCTGAAGGTATATGAGGAGCCGAATTCACTCAACTGTATTCGCTGTCTCAAATGCCGGGATAACTGTCCGACCGGCTCGATAGCATACTCCCATCGAAAACTGCATCGTCCCCCGGCTGTTGTCGAGAAACTTTCGTAGAGGCTTTGCGCGCAGGTTCGGCGGTTACTCGTCGGGCGGGAGGACGACGTGGAAAGCGCAACCTTCGCCCTCCTTGCTCTCGACCCAGATACGGCCGCCATGCAGTTGAATCAAATCTCTGGTGATCGACAGACCCAGGCCTGTGCCGCCCTTGGTGCGGGTTATTTCATTGTCCACCTGATAGAATTTTTCGAAGACCTTCTCTGTTTCGCTTGCCGGTATCCCGATCCCGTCATCTGTCACAACCAAATGGACGCCTTCTTCATCCTTATTGAGGCAGATGCCTACATGTCCGCCGACCTTTGCGAACTTGAAGGCGTTTGAAAGCAGATTCGAGAGCACCTGCATCAGGCGCTTTCGGTCTCCGCGCACGCGAGTCATGTGGTCGGGCACGATGAATTCACTCGAAAGCTCGATCCGGTTGGGGACGGCGACCCCGTGAAAGAGTTCCCTCGCGACCCGGACGACATCCGCGAAGAGGAGCGGTTCGAGTCTTGCCTGCAGCCGTCCGGCCTCCAGTTTCTGGAGGTCAAGCACGTTCGTTATCAGGGTGGACAGCCGGTCGCATTCCTCATTCATGATGGTGAGATACCGGAAAATGGTATCTTCGGGCAGAGCGTTCATCTCATGGAGAAGAATTTCGACGTAGCTCTTGATGGAGGTTAGCGGGGTCCGCAGTTCGTGAGATACGGTTGAAACGAATTGGGATTTTGCATCGTTCAATCGCCGCAACTCTTCTTCCACTCGTTTCTGTTCGGATATATCCTTGGCGATACCGGATACTCCTATGACTTCGCCGTCGGCTCCACGAATAGGAGAAAGCGTCAGCGCGATTTGAGCCGCTTTCCCGTTGTCGCCGGCGACGTCGATCTCTGTCGTCACAATATTTTCCGAGTTCATGATGCTCTCGATGTGCTGCTTCAGGAGCGAAGCGGAATCAGCCGAGATCACGTCAGAGAGGGAGCGTCCTATCGCAGATTTCTTGTCCCGCCTGAAAATGGTTTGTGCTCCGTTGTTCCACGACACGATCATATGGGAGCGATCCAGGGTGAAGATTGCGTCTCCCGCGCGTTCCACCAGGTTCTCCAGATACTCTTTTGTTTTCTTGACTTCCGCATAAAGCAAAGCATTTTGGACGGTGACGCCGATCTGTCCGGCGATGATGTGCATGATTCGGTCGGTTTCCGCGTCGAATGCGTTGGCATGCTGATTCGCCACGATGAGGATGCCGATGCTTTTATGCTCGACGACGAGCGGGAACGAGGCGAACGAACGCAGCGTTTCGGGCCGGGAGAACAAATCGCTGAAGCGGGCATCGGCCCGTAGATCGTCGACAAGGAGGGGGATAGCCTCCGGTGCAATTCGGCCTGCAACGTCTTCCATGATCTGTACCAGAATATCTTCTGGGTATGACAATCCTGCAGCGCTTGCGGTTTGCAGTTCGAAGCGTCCGCTCTCGGGATTCAGAATGCACAAAAGGCCTGCATCGGCGCCGACGATGGTGATTACTTTATCGAGTATAGGCTTGAACGGGTCGTGGGCCATTATGGCGCGGCCGGTTGTGTCGGTTATGAGGCGGAGCAACGACAACTCCTCGATTTTCTTTTCGAGCATGCGGCTTGCTTCCGCATTGACATTTCGAAAGACGGCCAGTTCCTTTTCCATTCGCTCCAGGCGGGAAATCATGTTTCTTCGGTCGTCGAGCAGAAAGTTCAGCCGCTGGAGGAGTTGATCGCTGAGGGCATTCTTGGCGCCGGTCTCGGCATAGAGTTCTTTCGGACTAAAGCGGTCAAGTATCGCAAGAGCTTTCTTTAATCCGTCGGTGTGGGTAGTCATTTTTTTCTGCTTCACCGACCGAGTTCTCCTTCTAGTATCCTATAAGATCTGCAGCGGTTGATCCCGCTACTCGTTGTTCCAGTTCAAGCAACAATTGGACCTTTTTTTCGGGCGCGAAATCCGGGTCGCCTTCGAGGGCGACGTTTTGGACCGTCAGGCCGGAGTTTTTCATCCTGACGAATTCGTTTGAAAGGCGATTCGCCAGGTAGACAATTCTGGCGAGCTCGGGCTCGGTTTGTGCGGTCTCCGGTCGATGGTGACACCGAATCGCCTCGATGAGGTTCTGAGGGAGGTTCCACTTTTCCGTCAGCCAGCAGCCGATGTCCGAATGATCGAATCCGAAAAGCTGCCGTTCCGCCTCATAGAATTGCAGTGACTGCTCATGCACCAGGACCTGGACTGCGGCGAACATGGGGGGGAAATATTGATCGAGCACGGCTTTGCCGATATCGTGGAGCAGGCCTGCGGTGAATGCTCCTCGATTGCGGAGGCCTCGCTCCCTCTCGATTATGTCGCTCATGGCCGCGCAGGCAAGGGAGTGGTTCCACAGAGAGATGCGGTGCTGGGTTCGCTTATCCTTCCTGAACATGTCGAGAACGGACATGGCGAGCGAAAGCCGTTTGATTTCATTGAATCCGAGGACGACGACCGCGTCTGAGACTTTTACGATTTCGCGATAGAACCCATAATAGGCGGAGTTCACGATTTTGAGAATTTTGGCCGTCAGCGATTTATCTTTGGTGATCTCAGCGGCCAGATCGGTGGCACAGGAATTTTCATCGGTGACGATTTCGATAATCCTCGCCATGACCTGTGGCAACGTGGAGATCTCATGGATCTCCATCAACTTCTTTTTGAATTGGTTAATGGAAAGATTCACTCTTGTGCCTCATGCGGCTATGCAGAAAGTGCTTTTTCCGGAAGGTCCCGCGCTCCAGGCACATATTCCCGGAGGAAAGAGATGAAAATTTCGTGCCAATAATGGTAATCGCCTGCTCCCATAGCCTCTTATCGTCGATTGGATCGCAATCGACAAAAAAATTTTCGCATGTACGTTTTACAACATGCTATAATGAGAACTGAAACAAAAGGTTCCGACTCCCGAGGATCTGCGTAACATATTCTGTCTCAATGGATAGTGTCTTCCTACAGTGGTTGTCGAAGATTCTTCTTTTCGGTTCGATCAGTCTGTATTTCCTGGTATGCGTGCGGGTTTTCCTGAAGTGTTTCAGGAGTTCCCTCTGGCGGGGGAGCCGAATTTCGCCGGGCGTTGACGCAAAGGATGCGCCACAGCGGCGGAAGGACGCACAGCAATGTTCATATTTGGCAGAATCGGAGGATACGGTTTGGCAAGAATAAAGGAAAGCGACAGCGAATCCATCTCGAGGGTCGGCATATCCCGATGCAAGGACTATGATGGGGACAGGATTGCAAAGTCTGTCGGGAGTTGCGTTGATGAACTCGGTGGGATCGATCGTTATGTAAGAAAAGGCGACCGGGTGCTCTTGAAAGCGAACCTGCTCATTGCGCGCACGCGGGACAAATACGTCACCACGGATCCGGAAGTTGTCCGCGCCGTTATCCGCCTGGTAAAGAAGGCCGGCGGCATCCCGGTGATAGGCGACGGTCCGGCGATGGGAAGTGCAGAAAAAGTTGCCGCCAAATGTGGGATCGGCGAAGTTGCGCGGGCCGAGCGAGTGGATATCATCAACTTTAATCGGCCGGTCGATGTCGACAATCGTTCCGGGGCGACCTTCAAGAAGTTCAAAATAGATCGTGCAGTCCTCGAATCCGACGTGGTCATCAATTTGCCAAAGTTGAAGACTCATGGGCAGATGACGCTCACGCTCGGCGTGAAAAACATGTTTGGCGTTATTCCCGGCACCAGGAAATCGCAGTGGCACCTGGCTGCCGGAACGGACAGGCTGAATTTTGCTCGTATGCTCGTGGACCTATACCACAAGGTTTCACCGAGCCTGACCGTCATGGACGGCGTGATTGCAATGCACGGTAATGGTCCACAGAATGGAGTCCCTAAGAAAGTAGGACTTATTTTGGCGTCCGAAGATGCGGTCGCGCTTGATACGCTCATATGTGAAGTTGTGGGGCTGCGGAAGGAGCGGATGCCGACGCTGTTAGCAGCCGAAGAGATGGGAATCGGGCGGACAAACATGAACAAGATCGTTGTTGCGGGTGAACAACTTGATGACAGCAGGGTCGGCGATTTCATTTTCCCGGAAACGAGCGAGCTGATGAATTTTCTTCCGCAACCGCTTCGCGCGCCCTTTCGGAACTGGCTGACGACCCGGCCCGTCCTTGATAAAAACAGATGTCAGGTTTGTCTCGTCTGCATGGAAAACTGTCCGGCGAAAGTGATAACCCGCCGCAATGATACAATGGTGTTTGATCTCAAAGGCTGCATCCGCTGCTTTTGCTGCCAGGAGATGTGCCCGCATGGAGCCATAACCGTAGGCAGCGGTCCCCTGGCGAAACTGCTTCGCCTGTGAAGCGGGCCCGAATTTGGGCGGGCGCAGTCTTGTTTTTTATTTGACTCTCAGGTAAATTCGTGGTAACCTTCCCGTAGCGTTGGAGGCATTTTTATCTTATGACTACGGAGCGATGGAGCAGCCGAACAACGTTTGTTCTCGCCGCGGTCGGCAGCGCTGTCGGCCTTGGGAATCTCTGGAGATTCCCCTACGTGGTCTATGACAGCGGAGGAGCGGTCTTTCTTATTCCCTGGCTTATCGCCTTGCTTACCGCGGGTCTTCCGTTGCTGATTCTGGAGATGGCGGTCGGCTGCTGGGGAAGAGATCATTGGGATGTCAGCGGCGCTCCTTCCTCATTCGGGAAGTTACACCCGGGCTGGAGCTGGATTGGATGGGGGACGCTTGCAAATGCCTTCATCATTGTATGCTATTACGCGATTGTAATGGCGTGGGCCTACGTTTACCTGGCAAAGTCATTCAGGCTTGGCTGGGGAAATGATGCGGAAGCATATTTTTTCAAAGATGTGCTTCGTCTTTCTTCAGGTCCCGGCTCTCTAGGGGGGATCGTTCCAGTCGTGATGCTCGGCGCGCTGATAGCGTGGCTGAGTATCTATTTTGCGATTTTCAAGGGGACCAAGCTGGTCGGCAAGATTGTAATGTGGACGGTTCCGCTGCCCATCATGCTCATCATCATTTTTATTATTCGCGGTCTCACCCTTCCCGGGTCTTTCGAAGGACTGGCCTTTTACCTGCGGCCGGAGTGGGGGAAGCTGCTCGAGCCGAACGTGTGGCTTTCCGCATATTCGCAGGTGTTTTTCAGTCTGACCCTGGCATTTGGGGTGATGCCCGTTTACGCCAGTTATCTTCCCAAGAATTCGGATATCAACGCAAATGCACTATGGGTTACCGCGCTTGATGCCGCAATCAGCTTTACAGCCGGATTTGCGGTTTTCACGGTGCTTGGTTTTCTCGCGATGCAAAAAGGAGTTTCCGTATCCGAAGTCGTTGCGAGTGGGCCGGGACTGGCATTTGTCACCTATCCCACGGCGATCAGTTTGATGCCGTTCATGGCGAACCTGTTCGGGGTGCTTTTCTTTTTGATGCTGCTGACACTTGCGATCGACTCTGCGTTTTCTCTTGTCGAGGGAGTTGTTGCCGGATTCCGCGATTTCCTGCCGTGGCGCCACGAGACAATGAGCTTTATCGCCTGCTTTATCGCGCTGGTTGGCGGCTGGCTGTATATGACCCAGGCCGGGCTGTACTGGCTCGATGTCGTTGATCGCTACATCAACTATTTCGGGCTTACCCTGTTCGGGCTCTTTGAGTGCATTGCGATCGGATGGTTGTTCGGCGCCGACAAGATGCGGCGCTATATCAACAGCGTCTCGCAGGTCGCGATCGGGCGGTGGTGGGATGTCTGCATCAAGTTTATAACACCCGCGGCTCTTTTGACCATTATTGTGAGTGTTCTGATCGAGAGTCTGCGGGCGCCATACGAGAATTATCCGCAGTGGGTTTTGCTCATTGGAGGATGGGGGGCCGTGGCTTTCTCTCTCGGCGCCGGAATTTTTTTCTCGAGGATCTTTCGGAGGCGACTGGAAACGGCGCACCGTGAAGAATCTCTGGCCGAGTCGGAAAGCAGCCTGCCGTAGCACGTGATCTCTTCACCTAATGAAATCTGATTTAATTTACGGGCGGGCGGAAAAAAGCGGGGAGCCAATGGACGAGAAAGAGTTGCAAGCACAGCGGAAGGAAATCCGGCAGCAGATCAAAGAGCGGATGCAGCGAAAACTCGACCTGCGCAAGAGGGAGATCAAGGCCCGTATCAAAAAGGAGAAGATTCCGCTTCACGAAAAGCGCCGCAAATATCGGCGCGAAGTGAGCGAGGAGAAGCTCATTCTGATGAGCCTGGCGAAGGAGGAATTCAGGAGCCGCAAACGAGAGCTGGCGCTTGCGCAAAAGGAGTCAGCCGACAAACCGGCCGAACCCTCGCAGGCGCGATTGGATCAAGCCGTTCCTCAACCCCCAGCCGATGCCGAATTCAGGATCGAGCACAGTCCGGGGTTCCGTCCGGAAGAAGCATTTGTGTATGAAGATAAAGAAGACAGCGACGCCAAAGAACTGCAAATGCCCATTGGAGAGGCCGATATGTTTCCGATCGGTGAGTCGCCGAAGGCGGCCGACGAGGATACGGCAGCGGCGGATAAGGTGCTGGTTGATAAGGAGGAAGGCAAGAGTTTTCTTTATCACGCGCTGAATCTGATGTTACATCCGATACGGGCGCTCGAGGAATTCGACGATTATCTGAATTCACCGGCGGGAGTGGTGAAGGTTGGCCTCTTCTATGTTATGAGTCTTCTGCCCGTTATTGGTTTCATGCTGGTGGGGGAAGAGATAGTTTTGCGGATGCCGGACGGCCTGCTGTGGTCGGCCATTGGGGCAAGCATGTTTGCGCAGGGAGACATCGCGGCGGTTCTCCTAAATATTTTGTTGGGCTTGCTTCTCTACACCTCCAGCATCGCGATCGTGAACTACTTTTTCGCCGACGATGCGAACTTTCTCACGTTGCTGGTTTACTTCGGTTTCGTCGAGGGCATTGCCCGAATCCTTATCTATTCGCTGGTATTTCTTGCGGCCGTGGCGGGAATCATGGCCGCGGTTGTCCCGCAGATGGTGGTCGTTGTGGCTCTCTTATTCGGCGCTTTCTTCATCTGGAGAGCGTGCCTGAATATCTTCGTTCTGATGAGCGCATACGGGTATGACTGGTACAGTGCGATCTTACTCGCTTTGGGCGCCGGGTATCTCCAGAATATCCTGAGAAATATCATCTTCGTCCACGTTTTCAGAGGACTTTTTTGAAGACACTCCGTTCCGCGGCAATCCGCAGTTGAAAGAACTGAAGCGCGTCTGATACAATCCCTGCCATTGATTCCTTTGTGAGATGAGAGAAGGAGGGACGATTGCCGAAACTGAAGATAGTCATGGTCGGCGGCGGCAGTTATCAATGGACTCCGGTGATCGGACGCGATTTGATGGTGCACGAGCACCTGCGGGGCAGCACCTTCGTGCTGTATGATATCGATCCGCAGCCGCTGCCTGTCATGTGCGAATTGATGCAGAAGATTGCGAAGGCGACAGGAACAGGATTTGAAGTAAGCGCGACGACGGATGCGCGCGCCGCTTTTGAAGGCGCCGATTTTGCGATTCTGTCGATCACTACGGGCGGCTACGACGTGATGGAGCACGACCTTGCGATTCCGGCTAAGTACGGCATTTTCCAAACAGTGGGTGATACGGTTGGCCCGGGCGGATTAGTTCGCGCATTGCGAAACATCCCGGTAATCGTGGAGATCGGGCGCTTGATGGAGAAGCACTGCCCGAAGGCGTGGATGCTCAATCTTTCGAACCCAATGTCGGTCCTCACGCGCACGTTCCTCCGCGAGACCTCGATCAAAACCGTCGGTCTTTGTCACGAGCTCTTCGGGACAATGGAATTGCTGTTGGAAGTTTTTGGACTCGAAGACCAGAGGAATCTGGCTGCGGAGAGCATGATGGGCGTAGAGCGGATGCTGGATGCCTCGGGCTCTCACCTGTGGCAGCGAGAGATGTCGGTCAAGGCGGGCGGAATCAATCACTGTATCTGGATGAGTGAGCTCAGAGTACGCGGGCAGGACGGTTTCCCTTTACTCCGGCGGTTCCTGGCGGACCCGGAGCAGTTCGTTCGGACGATGCCTCCTCCTCCCGGGAAAAAAGAGCGCGAGTCCGGCAGCCTGTCCATGATGATGCAAAACCACCGGCTGAAGCTCGATCTGTTCAGGATATACGATTGCCTGCCGGCTGCAGGTGACAAACATGTTGCGGAATTTTATCCGTACCTGCTTCATGATGAGAAATATGCCGCCGAACGTTTCGGAATGAGCCCGTATACAATCGAGTGGCAACGCGACAGCCGGGCCATGTACAAGAATTGGATGAATTGGTGGAACACCGGCGTGATGCCACTGCACCTCGACAGGTCCGAGGAACTTGCGTCTGATATTGTGGTAGCGCTCAGCGGAGGCAAGCCCGTACAGGCGATCGTGAACAGGCCGAACACCGGCCAGATAGCGAATCTGCCGAGGGATTGCGTCGTCGAAACGATGGCGAATGTCGATTCGAACGGGATTCATCCTGTCGAGATGCGGCTGCCGGCCTCAATCGAGAACCTGCTGGGGCGCCACATTGCGAACCAGGAGCTGATAATTGACGTCGCGATGAAGGGAGACAGAAAGCTGGCGCTGCAGATTCTCCTGAACGACCCGCTGGTAAGAGATCTGGACGATACGGAAAAGATGCTGAACGAGATGATCGAGGCGACAAAGGATTATCTGCCGCGTTTTTTCGGGAAGTAGGGGCCGACTACCTTACCTGGCCTTGACAGAGAGATATTGCAGCGACTGATGTGAGAGTGTCAGGGCTGAAGAGAGATTCTTCCCCTGAGAAGCGCGGGGTCAGAATGACACTGTTGTGAGGATGCGCTGCTTAAGTGAGACTGCGCGAATGAATTCGCACCTACCGGTAGGGTTATTGCGGCGGAGCCTGTGCGAATGAATCGCACCTGCCGGTGAGATGTTGCGGCTGCGATTGTGCGAATGAATTCGCACCTGCCGGTGAAAGGAGTCTCTGGCTAGCTTCTGCAGCCGGAGAACGTGAACGTGTAGGCTTGGAAATCGCCGCTTTCTCTGGTGATTCCCAGAATTCCATCGAGAGGATGATCGCTGAGTATGAGGTTATAAACGGTCGATTTTGTAATCAGCACTTCCCCGCTCTCGCTCACGTCGCGTCCCGCGATTTGCTTCGGAAGTGTTTTCCCGTTGAACGTCAGCTTCACCTTTGCTTCAGCTTCGACCGGTTTCAACACGAGGTTTACTTCGGTCGCTCGAAATTGCAGAAACACAGTTGCCCCCTCCCCTGCCGACTCAACGTATTCCGGTTTGGCAACAAAAGTTCCCAGGAGCGCGATAGAGTCTTTTTTGAGGCCGTTGGATGTGCGGTATCTGAAGGGCATATCGAAGTTGTAGCCTTCGGAGTTATCGAGTCGTCCTCTTGCGTAACCGCAATGGATTTCAGGAGTCGGCACAAAACAGGAATCATCGTGCAGATGCCCATCGGAGTCAACGGTAGGGAGGACGATGTCGCCGAACGTCTGCCTCAGGTTTCCCTGGACAACCACCTCGATCTCGTCCAATGATCCAGCGCCTAATTGGTGGAAAAGCAAGCCGCCGTCCCTGCCGAAGAGGTAATATGCGGGCCAGGAGTTGGCGGCGTAATTGGTCCAATTAAGGTAATCGTTATCGGCCACGACCGGCCATTGCACCCCCAATTCGCTGACGGCTTGCCTCAAGCCGCCCGGCTCCTTCTCGAAATCGAGCTGCGGAGTATGAATTCCGATGATCAAGAAATCCAAATCCCTGTACCGGCGCCACCATTTCTGAAGATATGGGATCGCGCTCCGGCATTGGGTGCATGAGAAGGCCCAGAAGTGGATGAGAACGAGTTTGTTGTCGAGATCATGCGGTTTCAGCGGGGCCGAGTTGATCCACATGTCCCCGACGATTTCCGGCCTATGAAGGGTTATGCTCATGTTGAATGCTCCTGCACTTTTTCTCTCTAAATTTTGACATCGTAATTGTGGTGGGGCAATAAACGAGGGAGGTTAAACAGTTCAGGAAGAAAAGCCACGCGTACACAATACATTCAGTCAGGCGGCGGACCTCGTAAATGACCATTTGTTGCAGGCAGGATGCCTGCGCCACATTGCTATCCGCATGCAGAGCAGGCGCTTCACGAAACTGATACGCCCCAATATACATTGAGCGAATGTTTATTGGGGGACAGAAAGACTCTTTGACGATTAATTCGCTGGTTCTTGCTCTGGGTACAGACACGATTCTATCCCGCGAGGCGCGGGATTTCACGCGCGAAACGCGCGGTCAGCGAGACTTGGAAAAGTCACTGAAACGTGAATTCAGTAAATGTGTCAGCCATCGCACCGAGACAGTCCCCATCGCGACCGTCGGACGGACGGAAGAGACATGCTCGCTGCAAGGTGACAGATTTCGATGACATTTGTCACTCCGCCATGAGGGTGCGGGCAATGATGTAGCGCTGTATCTCCGAGGTGCCCTCGACGATTCTGAGGGCGCGAACTCCGCGATAGACACGTTCGATGGGAAGTTCTTTCATGTAACCCATGCCGCCGTGTATTTGTACGGCGACATCGGCGGCGCGATTCACCAGTTCGGTCGCGTACAGCTTGCACATGGCCATTTCCTTGACGGCCATCTCGCCCTGGTCGATACGCCAGGCGGTGTTGTAGACCATGTTTCGAGCGGCGAAGAGCTCGGTGGCAATATCGGCGAGCATCCATTGAACGGCTTGTTTTGTCGCGATGGGTTTTCCGAACTGGACGCGTTGCTTGGCGTATTCGGTTGAAGCCTTCAACAATTTTTCGGTCATGCCGACGGCCCCCGCCGCGATGCTGAGGCGGCCGCCGCCGAGGAAGGTCATGGCGGTGACAAAGCCCATGCCGACCTGGCCGAGCACGTTTTCCCTGGGCACGCGGCAATCCTCGAAGACCAATTCGGACTGATTATCGCCGCCGCCCATTGTTTTCTGATGCATTCCGACGGAGAAGCCGGGAGTTCCTCGATCGACCAGAAAGCAGGTGATTCCGCCGCGCGCCCGTTTTTCCCTGTCGGTGACCGCAAAGACGATGGCGTAATCGGCATACGGGCCGTTGGTGATAAAGTGCTTCAGTCCGTTGATTACCCAGTGATCACCGTCCTGCACGGCGGATGTCTCGATGCTGGCGGCGTCGGAGCCGGCATTGGGTTCGGTCAAGGCGAAACAGCAGGTCTGTTCGGCCTTAATGACCGGGACAAGATACTTTTGTATCTGGTCGGGCGTACCGGCGAGAAGGATTTTCGATGGGCCTTCGGGACCGCCGAAGATGGCCTGTGTGAGCGAGCTGAAATATTTGGAGACTTCCTCGCGGAGAACGACAGTGCCGAGCATATTCAGGCCGCCGCCGCCGTATTCCTCGGGCAGATCGATTGCCCAGAAGCCGAGTTCGTGGGAGCGCTTGCGAACTTTCTTAAGAAGCTCTTGCGGAACGCCGTCGTCGGGGTCGAAGCGCGCTTTCTCCTCCATCGGGATCACTTCTTTTTCGATGAATTTGCGCAAGCTTTGGCGGAGCATTTCGATTTCTTCGGGAATGTTGAAGTCCATTATGCCTTCTCCTGGAGTGCCTACTTGTTGTGCTGAATAATCTTGGGCGCTGGCGAAAACCGTACCGGCTCCGTAAAGAAGTTCGGGCGACCCGCCGGGTCGCCCCTACATTCTGTATAGCCAGACCTGCATTTCTCGACGACCGGCTCTCACCTTTCTCAGTGGAAAGGATCGCTGAATGGATGCAGTCATGGTCACCGTTGTTTTTGGAGGCGCGCCCGTCGCCTTACGTCACGATAACCGACTGCGTTTTCGAGGCCGCCTGCAGGGTGGCGACGCTGTCTTTCAGTTGTCCGACCAAGTCTTTCAATTCGGTTATCGCTTCGTCGTCAGCGTCCTCCATGTCTTCCGCGCGTTCGGCGACTGCCTGGCTCGATTCACAGACCTGGAACGTCGGAGCGACGGCCTTCTTCGTTTTAAAGAAGACTTTTTCCTGAAGGCCTTCGAGGAGTTGGACAGTTTCCTCGAGGCTTTTCTTCAGCGCGTCTCCCTTTGAATCTCCCGCGGCCGTCAAGGCAGATATCGCCTTACGGCAATGCTCGATAGCGTCCAGCAGATACTGTTTTGCTTCAGGTTCACTCACTGCTAAAAACCCCCTTTACCGGATTCGATCATATTTGTGAGTTTCTCATATTTTATCACACGTTCGGCCGAAAAGTCTTTCATTCTTCGAGTGCGGCCTCCATCGCCGAACGCAGCATCTTATGGAACTGGTCGAAGCTGGTATTCTGATACTTCAGGATCGATTGAGACTGGGTGGTATCGTACCAATCGAGCCATCCCGGTTTTTCGGAGAAATGTTGCGACTCGAATGAAATCTCGAGTGTTTGGCAATACCGGCGGGCGTAATCCTTTCCGAGCATTTGCCAGGAGGGGCCGCCGGCAAGATTGAAAGTTTTGCCCTGAGCGGCCCGATTATCGACCAGGTTCACGAGGGCGGTGACCAGGTCTCCGAGCGCAATGAATTCGACGCGTTGCTCAGGCATGAACGGCCACGGGTCGGGTGGATCGAGGAAAGCGGGCACCGCAATCCCCGCGATCCGAAGGATTGTATAAGGGAGGCCGGAATTGATGACGAGTTTTTCAGCATGGATCTTGCTTTCGGGATAGATGTTCAGCGCCTGCTGTATATGATCGACCCGAACCGGCGGAGCTTCTCTTGAGGTATCGCCGTACGTCGAGACTGAGGAGGAGAAGAAGACGGGGATAGAACCGGCTTCCTGGCTGGCTTTGAGCAGGATGCTCGTGCCGTCGACATTGATGGACATCGTTTCCTTTTTGTCGCGCTCGCTCACCGGCGGCAGAAGCGCGGCCAGGTGATAGATGCAGGCGCAGCCGGTGGCGCCTCTCTTCACCAGGCTGAAATTGCGAATATCTCCCTTCAGGATCTCGAAATCGTCTTGTTCCTCGAATGGCGAGAAGTCGGCCGCTTCGATATCCATCACCCTCACGTGATGGCCCTTCTCACGAAGCCCGTAGGCGAGGTTGGCGCCGAGTCGGCCCGCACCGCCGGTTACCAATATTGTAGCCACAGGTTCCTCCTCACTATGCAGTTCCGCCGGAGATCGGGATGAGAATGTGTATTTCCTCGTTGGCCGCAAGGGGGGTTTCTCGCGCCTCGAGATCGCCGGCGGACCCGATGGCGGAAACCGGTTTTATGAATTCGGCCTTCTCTTTGTTCCAACATTTTGGGGGGAGTTTTTTCCCGTAACGCTTGTTGAGTTCGTCGAGAAGATCGCCAAACCGAGCGCCGTCTTTCAGTTTGACTTCGATTGATTCGGCGCCGGTATATCTGGAGAGGGTCCCGAGAAAATTGACGGTGATTTTCATAGAGAAACAGTTTGGTATCAGATCAGTCATCCCCCGCTGGCTGTCTGTTCTGAGGACAGTGAGACTGTCCACTATTGAGTCGCTTGGTCATTGCGACGGGGACAGACACCATTCTCCGAATTCAAAAAGACGTGAATTTCGTAAATGGAGTCAGTCCCGTTCGCCTAAAAAGACGCGAATTCCGTAAGTGGAATCAGTCCCCGTCGCACTGGGAAGTGCGCGTCGAGACCGTTGGATTGAGTGACAGTCCCGAATCTGCAGCCCAAGGGCACAACCCCTAATTCTGGGACAGTCCCAATGCGGTCGTGACTCGGATTCTCTGATGCCGATTGATCTCAGTACAAGTCTTTAATCGCGTATTCGAGGCCGAGCTGTTCGAGTTTTGCCTTTGTGGGAACGCCTTCCTTATTCCATCCGCGAACATCGTAGTATTCGACGAGTTGCGACTCGAGGTCGGCGGCCTTACCAGCATGTCCTCCCTCTTTCAGCGGAGTGAGCAGCCGTTCCGGGAGCACGTCGTCCTTTGCGGTCACTCCGCATTTGAGACTGAACACGCGCTGCAGGTTCGTGATCCGCTCGGCAATGAGCGGGATTTCCTTTGACTGATAGGCGAACCCGGTGATAGCGCCGAGCAGGTGCACGGCGTGGAACGGCGAGAGGCCGAGTCCGCAGAACTGGCATACAACAAGCGAATTGATGAAGGAAGCCTGATCCTGCGCCGCCTTCGTATTGAGCCCCTTGCCTTTCTTGTCGAAGCGGCCCTGCTTGTAATTGACGCCGAAGCCGGGCGCAATGAGGCCCATATCGTAAATGAATGCGGCGCCGTGCAAATGGCACGCACCGCGGGGAGAGGTTGCATAATTTACGGCCATGCCATGGAACGCGCGCGGGTCATGCATCGGGACTTCAAGCCCTTTGACATGAATGGCGTATTTTTCGGAGCCTTTGCCAAGTTGCTTTGCCGCACGCTTGACACCCTGTCCGAGCAAAGCGCCCAGCCCTTTGGCCTGTCCGATCTGATGGGTCATTTCGATGATGGCGTCCACGTTGCCCCATTTCAGCTCGACGCCGCCGGTATCCTGTTTCGTGATGACGCCATTTTCATATGCTTCCATCGCAAATGCGACCGCGCAGCCGGCAGAGATTGTATCGATCCCGTACCTGTTGCACAGCTCATTTATGTGGCAAATGGACTCGAGATCGTCGTTCAGCAACATTGAGCCGAAGCTGCCGAGGGTTTCGTACTCGGGGCCCGGCCCTTCCATTTTGAATTTTCCCTCATCGATTTTGATCCAGCGCGAGCACCTGATGGGACAGTTATAGCATGCCTTGTGCGGTTTCAGGATGGTATCGGCCATCTTTTTTCCGCCGATGCTTATGCAGCCTTCCTTCCACAGGCCTTTGCGCCAGTTCTGGACGGGGATGTCGCCGGTGATCCAGGCGGTATCCATGCTGCCGGCGGTGCCGTAAGCGCGCATCGGCTCGAGCAGCGGATTGGTGGAGAGCTCGTGCGAGAATTTTTTTGCCATCTCGCCAACGAATTCAGGATTTGCGAGTTTGGGGTTCTGTTTGCCGCGGACAGCAATCGCTTTCAGGTTTTTCGAGCCCATGACGGCGCCCACTCCAGCGCGCCCGGCGGCCCGGCCCTCGTCGTTCATGACGGCGGACATCAGCACCTTTTTTTCGCCCGCCTCTCCTATGCAGAGGACGCAGATTTTGGAATCGCCGAGTTCTTTCTGGATGATTTCCTGAGTCTGGACGCTGTCTTTGCCCCAGAGATGGGAGGCATCACGCAGTTCGGCTTTGCCGTCGGATATCCAGAGGTACACCGGTTTTGAAGAGGCGCCTTCGGCGATGATGCCGTCGAAGCCGGTTTTCTTGAATTCGGCGGCCCAATAGCCTGCGGAACTGGCGTCGACCCACATGCCGGTGGCGGGCGACTTGGTGCAGACTTCGTAGCGGCCGCTGGTGGGGAATTTGGTGGCTGTAACCGGACCGGTCATGAACAGGATTTTATTTTCGGGGCCGAGCGGGTCTGCGGAGGCAGGCACCTCGTCGTACACGATTTTGGTGCCGAGGCCGGCGCCTCCGATGAAGGCGCGGGCATCATCCATATTGAGGGGTTCGCTTACGACCTTTCCCTCAGTCAGCTTTGTGCGAATGAGTTTTCCCATGTATCCCAACGCCATTTCCTCTTACCTCCTCTAGATTCACTTCTTCCATTCGTTTGAAACCGCCTTCGGGTAGCACATGCTGCAGGCCGTACAGGGGGCGAAGCTTCATTCCCACGGGCTTCATCGAGGGCAGGAACGGGAGCACATTTTCGGGTTGCGGCACGGTGATCAACTCGTATTCCTTGGTGCCGAGTCCGATTTTTTCGGCCGTATTCGGCTGAATCATTTCGTCGACGCCGACGACCGAACCGCAGGGGGACATTTTGCGCATGCCGGGTTCCATCACGCCCTTGTCCTCGGCGGCCGAGCCGGGGACTCCGTAGGAGGCTGTGGCCTTATCAAGGCAGGCCACATCGAGCGCAACGGGATCCATCGACGCGAACACGCCCATGTTCGGCAGGAACGAGCGATCGCTGAAGCTGACGCAGTCGCACCAGGGCGACATGTCGATTGCCAGACTGAGGCAGCCCACTTTGCCCGGTTTGAAGGTCTTCATAACGGCGAGCGCGCTGTCGGCCATGGCGGCGGCCTGGGAATCAAAGTAATCGTCCTGGATGAAGCCGACGCCGCAGATGACCAGAATGCCGAAGCAGGCCTGGCATCCGGTGCATTTCTTCTCTTCCCAAACGATTCCTTCGGCGTTGACGTGAAGGGCGTCTTCGGGACAGACGGTATTGCACAGCGTCATGGTCGGGCACTCGGCGCCCTTGCACAATTGCGGGTAGAACGGGCGGGCATTAAACCCATACTTGGGGTGGCCGCCCATGTGGAGATTGTATTTTCCGCGTTTGGAGGCGCAGCCGACTCCGATGTTCTTGATGGCGCCGCCATACACGCCCATCGGGTGTCCTTTGAAATGGCTGAGCACGATCATGGAGTCGGCCATGGCGATGGCGCTTGCGACGTATTGTTCCTTCAGGATAAAGCCCTCGGGCAGGTCGATTCTGACGTCGTCGGAGCCGAGAAACCCGTCACCGATGATGATTGGGCACCCGAGGCAAGCGCTTGTATAGCCGTTGCGGTGAATGGTATTGAGGTGATCGAGGGCGGTGATTCGGCTGGCAAAGGGGGTATAGGGCAACGTGGTCGTATCGACAACCATCGGCTCGCCCCCAAGCTCTTTCACCTTGTCCACCAGAGCTCGCGCGTACACCGGCCGAAGATAGGCGGTATTATTGTATTCGCCCATGTGGAGCTTGATAGCGACGATATCGCCGGGCGAGACGATGTTCTGCAATCCGGCGGCCTCGAAGACAGTCAGCATTTTAGCGACGAGGCTGTCCTGGATCGCCTTGGCGCGATCGTCCATGAAGTAAACCTTTGAAGCCATAGCCCGCCTCCGTAGATTAAGAGAATCTATTTCCAGTAACGCCACAGTTGGTTGAGACAGTTTTTACCATCGGCAGGAAAAACCGCAGTGTCACTATATCAGATTCACTGACTAATTGCAATTCATTCAGCCCCCGATCAGCGATTCCGCAACCCGACATTCGGAAGTGAGTGAAAGGGCACAAAGACAGGGTTTTTATGGTGAAAGAGGAATAGAGCAATGTCGCAGAGGGTATT
>QZKU01000091.1 GCA_003598085.1 Candidatus Abyssobacteria bacterium SURF_5 | reverse complement strand
CCGCTTGCCGCCCGCTTCGCTACCTGCTGTACGAGCAATTAGCAGGATAATCACGTTTCAGATTATAAAGTCAGCCAGGCTTTTCCTGGCACACCAGAGACGCACATGCGCACTGTCTTCCACCAATGCCCTTCTATGCCCGTCGGAACGATATGACAGCGAAATCTACCGCGCTTGCCCTTAACTGTTTTAATCTTGGGTAGTTTGTTAAAGCTTCCTTGTTTTTCTGAACCCACTTGTTTCCCTCCTTCGTTCTCATACTGCTGGTTCCTTGCGACCGCCGAGAATGCGCGAAAGCTCCTGCTCGATATCGTAAAGCCCGAAGAAGCCCACATTCGCTTCGGACTCGAATCCCACCAACACGTCCACCTCGCTATGCGAGCTGAAATCCTCGCGCAGTACCGAGCCGAAGAATGAGGTTTTCTGATTCGATTGCCGCGGCAGAACTCGGCAAGCGCTTCTTGCGGGACCTTTAATTGGACCTCAAGTTGCCCCCATTGTTTTTCAACACCCCCCGAGTGGCAAGTCTGGGGTCAGACGATTGCGGATTGAAAAGAGGAAGGATTGATCCACGAAAGCACTATGGGACGCGGGATCCGGCGGTCATCGGGCACCCGTGTCCATTTCAGACTCGTGTATTCGAATCCTGCCGACTTCAACTATCCAAAGTCTTTTCTCTATTGCCAAGCGAGAAAGAGAATCGAGAAACTGGAAAATCAATTGTTCCAGCAGCGCGAGACTTGGATTTCGAGGAACTCGAATGACAACCACACCCGCGGTACCAGTTGGAGGGAAATGCGTCACATCAGAGAAATCCAGGTCCAGCGTGACGAGGCATCGCTCTTCGCGACAGCAAACCTCGTATAGACGTTGGTCTGCACAGCCTTGCAGCCCTTGGCTCCTGACCGTCTGTACATCATGTCCCGAAGCCATGAAGAGTTCCTGCGTTCGCGAACCGAAGTTCTCGTCGAGCTTAAATTTCATCATTTCGTCCCGGACGGGATTTCAATGTAACGTTCTCGTGACATCTCGGCTCCGTACGCAATGGCGGCGCGAATGTCTTCCTCTGTCAATTGCGGATATTCCTTGAGTATCTCTTCAACTTTCATTCCGTCTGCCAGGAAATCCAAAATAAGAGACACCCATATTCGTGTCCCGCGAATGCAAGGTTTGCCGAAGCAAACGTTCGAATCAATAGAAATGCGCTTCAAAAGGGGGTTCATAAAGATTCCCTTCTTTCATAGGACTATTCTATCCAGGCTCCTATCTTCTCAAGGGATAGCCTGAGGCCTTCCGTCTTCTGAGGACATTATAACGCCGTGATTGAATCATTTCAAACCTTACCGGCGCCCCCTCCTATTTCCCGATGCAGAACTCTCCGAAAATCCTGTCAAGCAATTCGTCGGTGACCACGGCGCCCACGATCTCGCCGAGCGAATCGAGCGCTTCGCGCACATCGAGCGCGACAAATTCAACAGAGAGCCTGTCCTTCTGCGCGCGCAATGCATTTTCAAGCCCTGCCCGCGCTGTTTCCAGAGCCGCCCGATGTCTCAGCCGCGTCACCAGTATCTCTTCGGGCGCGATGGCTGCTCCTTCCGTTACCTCGTCGAAGATCGCCTGCTCGAGTTCCTCGATGCCGTCCCCGGCGGTTGCCGACGTCCGAATTATGCGCCTGCCCGGCAGATGGGCGCCGAGCGGATCGAGATCGGCGTCGGGTTTCAGATCGGCCTTGTTGGCGACAACGATCACATGAGGCTTCTCCCGCAGCTTCGCGATAATCCGCTGGTCCTCGGCGGTTGGCGCGTTCGCCGAATCGATGACGAACAGCACCAGGTCGGCTTCATCGATCGCCTGCTCGCTGCGTTCAACCCCGAGCCGCTCGATTGTGCAGCCCGGCTCCCGGATGCCTGCTGTATCGCACAAGCGCAAAGCGATTCCCCGCAAGTTTACCGATTCAACGATGACATCGCGCGTGGTTCCGGGTTCCTCGGTCACGATCGCACGCGGCTCGGAAAGGATCGCGTTCAAAATGCTCGATTTCCCGACGTTCGGCTTGCCGACAATTACAGTCGATACTCCGTCGCGATACAGTACGCCACCACGCGCATTCTGCAAAAGCTCCTCTATCTCGAGTTTGATCTGCTGCAGGCGCGCCGAAAGGCTTCCTCCCTCGAGTTGAGGAACCTCGTCCTCCGGAAAATCGATTGTCGCCTCCAGATGCGCCAGGCAGTCGGCCAGCCTGTTGCGAAGTCCCAGAATCCGCTCGCTCAGTTTTCCGCGAAGCTGACTTGCGGCGGCCCGGAGTCCGGCTTCGGTCTTTGCGGAAATGAGATCGGCCACGGCTTCGGCCTGCGCCAGATCAATCCTTCCGCCTAAAAAGGCGCGCCGCGTAAATTCACCCGGTTCGGCAAGCCGTGCGCCGTTTTGCAGCGCCAGTTCCAGCGTGCGGCGAACGGCTATTATTCCGCCGTGACAATTTATTTCGACCACGTCTTCGGTCGTGTAGCTGTGCGGCGCGCGCATCACGCTCACGAGCACCTCATCCACCAGGGAGACGCCGTCGAGCACGCGCCCGACCACAAGCCGGCGATCAGGTTGATGGGCGAGCGGTCGCCCATCGCTCGTTGTGATCAGTCGGTCTGCGATCGCAACGGCCTGGGGACCGCTGAGCCTGACGATCCCGATGCCGCTGTGGCCCAGTGGCGTCGAGACGGCGCAAATTGTCTGATTGTCAATCATGTCTTTTCCAAAAAATGAGCCCCGGAACCGCTGTAATCGATCCCGGGGTATCGCATCAATAGATTTCCTGTAAGAAGCCGGTTTTCGGCGGCTCCGAGGAGAGCGTTATCGCTTCGGCTTGATCACGACATTTTTGAGCGGGCCTTCCCCGCGGCTCTGGGTATGTACCTCGTGGTCATCCTTCAGCGCCATGTGGACGAGGCGCCGCTCGCCCGCGGAAAGCGGTTCGGTCTCCATCTCGCGCCGTGAGCTTTTTGCCTTCGACGCGAGCCGGCGCGCCATGGACTCGATCATCTCTTTTCGGCGCTGCCGGTAGCCTTCGACATCGATGAGAACCGGTTTGGAGTTGTCTTCCCGCTTCGCGCAAATTCGGCTGACTATGTATTGCAGGCCCTCGAGATTCTTGCCGCGGCGTCCAATCAGAATGTTACTGTCCTCGCCTGCTTCAATCGAGAGAACGATCTTATCCTCGCTCGCCTTTTCCGTGATGCGGGCTGAAAAGCCCATATGATGGAGAAGCTCCTCGAGCACCTGTTTCGCCGAGCCCGGCGGAGCGGAAACGACCGATCGCTGTTCGACAATCGGGCGGGGAGGCAGAGTAGCGGTGACGGTCGCCCTTGGCGAGAAGTCAGGTGTTGCGGGCTGGGCGGGCGCAACGTCATCCGAGTCCACAAGGGTCGCCCTTACTTTCGCCTGCTTGCTGCCGATCATCCCGAATAGGCCTTTGCTGCCTTCGTCGATAACTTCCACCTGCACCTTATCACGTGTGGTATCAAGCACTTCAAGTGCTTTCCTGATCGCTTCTTCCGGGGTCTTTCCTTCAACTTCAATTGATATCATACGTGCTTCCTTTCTTTCAGGGCGCTGCTAAGCCGCCTTTTGAACGAAATACTGCTGCACCAGCCCGAGTACTGTCGAGACGAGAAAGTAGACGGTGAGTCCCGACGGCATGCTGTAGAACAGGAACCCGAAGATGACCGGCATGTACTGCATCATTTTTTGCTGCGCCTCGCTTTGGCCGCCTCCGGCCATTGGGGTCATCTTCTGCTGTATCACCATGGCCCCGATCACCAGCAGAGGGAGAAGGTTGAGCGAAAAATTGAATGGCTGCGTGATGGTGAACAGCCTGTCCGGCTCGGAGAGATCCACCATCCACAGGAACCGGGCGCCGCGAAGTTCGACCGCGTACCTGAGCGCCTGGAACAGCGCTATGAATATCGGCATCTGGAATGCGATCGGCAGGCAGCCCCCCATCGGATTGACTTTGTTCGTCCGATACAGTTCCATCATCTTCTTGTTCATTTCCTGCGGGTTCTTCTTGTACTTCTCCCTGATCTCATTCACCTTCGGCTGAAGCGACTGCATCGCTCGCATTGAGCGGTAGCTCTTCTGGTTAAGCGGGAACAACGCCAATCGAACCACGATTGTCAGCAGGATGATCGCGAGCCCGTAGCTTTGTACGGCTTTATTAAACCACAGCAATGCCGCCAGCAGCATCTTGGCAAAGATGTCGAAGAACCCGAAATTCAGTATCTGGCCGTATCCGGACCCGCAACTGTCGAGCACTTCCTTGAGCATCGGCCCTGCGCAGATGCGGACACTGTGGCCCGCCAGACCGTCTGGCTCAACCTGCAGCGGCTGCATATTCAAGCTGATCCCTACCAGTTCCTCCTTTTCCCCGAGCGGCTCGATCCGTGCGCTCACCACCGTGTCGGCAGGCTCAAGCGACGCAAAGAAGTACTTTCTTTTCAGCCCGATCCACTTCAGCTCCTCTGAAAACTCTTCCTCCTTTTTCAGTTTCCTTACCGTCTCCTGATCGAAATTCTTTCCCACCAAGTGCACCCCGACAAGCTCGTCGGATTTCGGCGTTTTCTCCGGACTTTCCAGGCCCGGCGCCCAGATCACCGAGTAGCTCGAACGCCCATTCCCAATCGAAAGCGCAGCCTGTCCGGTATTCTGGAAGACGGTATGCATGACGAACGAGTAATGCTGCGGTCCAAAAACGAATCCCTTGATCAGCCTCAGCTCCGGCGACAGCTGATGCGAGAAAACCAGGACGCTGCTTTCCTGCAGGCTTCGCGCCCGCTGCGCGAGCGCTTCGCCCGAACCCTGCGCCGGCAACTCATTGCTGAGCGCCGCTATGACCAACGACCGCAAATCGGGGTCATTCTGGCCCTTCGGCAGAGTTTCCTCGAGCAGTCGCCGCACCTCGGTCTCGCCGGAAGCGGAGCCAACACCTGCAGCGGCCTCAAGCGCCTGCTGCGCTACCTGCTGGAGCGCGGAATCGGTCGGCTCGTACAGGGCATGATTATAGAGGAACTTTTCCGAATCGACACCGAATTCAGGGGCATGGAACTCGAGAGCCAGCGGTTTCTGCAGACTCGTTGTTTGCGGGACCAGCTCAACTTTGCCGCCCCGTTTCGATTCGAATTCCGGGAGTTTCAACGAAACAAGATGGCCTCCCAGCGTGCTGAAGGTGGCCTCCAGGTTCGGCGTTTTCACTACGACGTCGCTCGCCTGACCAAGGAGGTCTGAGGACACTTCTTCCGTAACGGACTGATACTCGATTTGAGGATTTTGGGGCTCGGCGGGCTGGTCATAGACTCGCTCGATCGCCTGCTGGGGCGGGACCTCCCGCGCCGGAGGCTTCGGCGCAAAAAACCGGCTCCACACGATCATGACAATCAGCGACAGCACGATCGCGATGAGCATATTTCGCTGTGTTTCTCTATCCAAAAATACTACTCCTTCTCCACAAGGTCCGGCCGCGGCAAGCGCTTAAGGCACGGGATCGATTCCACCTTCGCATAGGGGGTGACATCTGAGAAGCCTCCGAACAGTCAGATAAGAACCTTTCAGCGCGCCATACTTCCTGACAGCCTCGAGCGCATATTCGGAGCAGGACGGGTAAAAGCGGCAAGCAGGCGGGAGAAGCGGAGACACAAATGTCTGGTAGAGCTTTATAAGAAGAATGAGTAATAAACGCATCAAAAAGCTCCGCTCTTCCGGAGCAACTGAAAAAGCTGTTCGGCCAGCTCGTGGTGCGGAAGGTCAAGCGCGGGCGGTTTGATGATGATTATCAGGTCGTTTTTTTCCAGTATTCGGTGTTGGTTGAGCCTGACTATCTCTTTTAGTGCCCGTCGGATTTTATTACGCTTAACCGCCTTCCCCAACCGCTTGCCGGCTACGATGCCCAACTTTCCCCTGCGGCCCTCTGCCGGACAGGCATAAATTGTCAAATACCTGCTTGCTTCCCTGTGCCCGGCGCGGTATATCTTCTGGAATTCGTGTTGCTTGTGTAACCGTCGAGCTCTCGGAAAGCCATATTCGATCATTTCGGGCCGCGGCGTCAGCCGCTGACGGTCAATCTCGCACGGCCTTTGCGCCTTCTGCTGCTGAGAACTCTTCGCCCTCCTTTGGTTTCCATTCGGGCGCGAAATCCATGCGTTCGTTTTCTCTTAAGGCCTGATGGCTGGTATGTCCGCTTCACAAGTCAATCCTATTCTCTATGTTCGTGGTTTCATGATCAGACGCCGCCGTTCGTAAAACAAAGTGCTATTTCAACATATTATACTGTAGGAAAGAGAAACATGTCAAGCTGTCGAGCCCGCGCGGTTTTCGGAAAATGCGATCTCTTGCTTTTTCATGGACCGCTTCGAGTGGCTGCCGGAAAGCGCCCGCCGAGCTTGCGATGTATTCAATTTCGCTCCAGAAGACCTGCTCCCAACAAGTATTCGGCTATCGCTTCGGCCAAAACTCTGTTCCCCTCGGGATTCAAATGGAAATCGAGCGGCGCCAGATGCAAAACCGAATTCTGCCCGCGCTGCTTGAAAGCCTGCGTCAGGTCAAAAAACGGCACCGACAGCTTGTCGCATTCTTCTCTGAAAAGGTCCGCAACATACGAATCCTCTCTCGATCCATATATCTGTTCATAAGAAGGGAAAGAGATGAAAACGAGCCGGGCGCCTTGCTGATTGCATAGGTCGGCCATTATCCTGAGAATCGACACGTAATTCGAAATCGCACGCTTCACCTGGGCCGATTCCGGCTCGGCTAGGACAAGATTATCGACCGGCCCCCACCGCTCAACAAAGATATCGACGTTCTTTTGGAAATCGTCTCCTCCCGGAATCTCATAGCGGTCGCTCTTGTCGATGCTTTCCTGCTCTCTTTCATGTGTCCGGTAAAACCTGCTCATGCTCCGCAGATATGCGTCATAACCCCATTCGCCCGCAGCTGTTTTCGTTATGCACCAATCGGCTATCCTCTTGCGCAGCGGCTGCTCGGGCGAATAAGAAAGCAACTGATCCAGAGACAGTTCCTTGATATCGGAGATATCATTCGGCACAAATAACAGCAACACCAGGTCCGGCTTGAGCGGCAGGACGACCTCGCGAAGGATGAAGTATTCCTTGTCGATGGAACTTCCTCCATGCGCTGCATTTATGACTTCCACATTTCCCTGTCTCTCTCGAAAGATTTGCTGGAGAAGATACGGATACGTAGCGTCGTTATCCACAAAAAAACCATCCGTCATCGAATCGCCCACGGCCGCAATTCGGACGGCGCCCTCAGGTTTTGCGAACGAAATCTCGTCACCGCGAAATCCGAGGGAATTGCTCTTTACGGTATAGGGAATGACGCCCCATGTCATCTCCATCGTCTGATTTGGCGGATATAAGGCCTGACTGCTCGTAGTAATGAAGTCGAATCGCCCGCGAGGAAGCCGCAGAAAAAGCCGCAGCACGCCTTCAAACGACAAAATGAGCAGCGTCGTGATCAGAAGCACTTGAAGCGAGGAGAAAAGAAGGGCTTTATCAAATCGAACGTTGAGGAAAGAAAGCTTCATTCATCACTCTTTGCGGTACCAATTATTAATATAGGGATATCGGTTTAAAAGAAAGCCGATGCGCCCGAAAGCAAAAGCAATCGATAACCGTCTCACTTGCGAATATATAGGAGTATCGGGATTCTTGTCAAGGAATGGCTGCCGTTCTTCATCCGTCAGCCGAAGTTTTCTCTTCTTGTGCAATAGAGTAGAACCCTTGAGACTGCTTGATATTTTTGACGTGTTGGTATATCTTATTTCCAAGTTCTTGAATCAGAGGCGGCCCTCCGGGAGAAAACATAATGCGCACTTTTTTTTGGTTCGTAACCATTCTGTTATTCTTCGTTTCCCCTTTATCCTGCGGCGGTTCCACATCGCAGAAGGTGGTCAAGATCGGGGCGATTGTTCCGTTGACCGGTCCGGCGGCGGCGCCAGGAAACGAAATGAATAATGCCGTCATTCTGGCCGCCGAAGAATGGAATTCCGCGGATAAAATGGGCGGATACAAAATCGTTGTGGACAGTAAAGATGACGCCTCAGACCCGAAACAGGCCGTCTCAGCGGCACATGCCCTGATGTCGGACCCGCTGGTGTTCGGCGTGGTCGCTCATTTGAACAGCGGCTGCTTCTTGCCCGCTTCGAAAATCTACCACAGCACGGGGGTCGTTGCCATAAGCGGGGCGACAACGAACCCGCAGATCACACTCCAGGGATTTCCGGAAATATTCCGCATATGCAGCACCGATCTCGTACAGGGAGAGATAACCGGCCGCTGCATCAGGGACCTGGGGTACAGCCGGGTCGCCGTTATCCATGACAAGACGCAATACGGCATGGGATTGGCCGAGGTCGTCCGGGATACCGCTGCCAAACTGGGGTTGCAGGTTGTAAGCTTCGACGGCATCGACGTCGGCGAGAAGGATTTCCGGGCGCTGCTGACCAAGATAAAAGATCAGAGGCCGGACGTTGTTTATTTCGGCGGCATGTACGATGAGGCGGGCCTGATCGTTGCCCAGATGCGCGCCCTGCAAATGGACCAGCAGTTCATCAGCGACGACGGCGTGTTCGGACAGGACTTCATCGATGCGGGCGGCGCCGAGACCGAAGGCGCAATCATCAGCATGGTCGGCGCTCCTCTGACGGAACTGTCGCAAGCCGATGATTTTATGCGGAAATACGAGCAGCGCTTCGGCACGAAAATCCAGAATTACGGCCCGTATGCGTATGATGTTGCAAACATCCTGTTGAGCGCTCTCGCGCGCGTCATCGAGCGCAACGGCCGTCCCGACAAGGCCCTCCTTCTCGAAGAGGTGCGCAAAACCGAGCACGACGGCGTTATCGGTCGCACATCCTTTGACGAGAAGGGCGACACTCGTAATCAGCTCATTACCCTCTATCGTGTTACCGAAGGCAAATTCGTCCCTTTCAAGACTATGAGCCTCAACGAGTAGCATGAGCCCAACCGCTTTTTTTCAGCAACTCGTGAACGGGCTGACCCTCGGCGGCATGTATGCCCTTGTCGCCCTCGGCTATACGATGGTGTACGGGGTCATCCAGCTTATCAACTTTGCGCACGGCGAAGTCTTCATGCTGGGCGCATTCCTGGGTTTGACAATCCTGCATCTGGCGGCGCGGATCGGGGTCGGCAGCTCCGCCATCGCGCTCGGGTTGGCGTTTGTCGGCTCGATGGCAATCACCGGTTTCGCCGGCATCGCAATCGAGAGAATCGCGTACCGGCCGCTGCGCCACTCGCCGCGGATCACCCTGCTCCTGTCCGCGGTGGGAATGTCGATCTTCCTGCAGAACATGGTCATGCTCTTGTATAGCCGCGACATGCAGCCGTTCCCTCGCAGCGTGCACGGCGGCTTCGATATCGCGGGAGTCATCATCGATAACATACAGGTGCTCATTTTGGCGGCAAGCCTAGCGTTGATGGTGGGCCTCGATCTGCTGGTGCAAAGGACGCGGCTTGGCCAGGCCATGCGCGCGATTGCGCAAGACCTCGAGGGATCCCTGATGATGGGTATCGACGCCAACCAGGTGATCCGCCTGACGTTCCTGATCGGATCGGCGCTCGCGGCCGCGGGCGGAATCATGAATGGCCTGTATTACGGCGGCATCAAGTTCGACATGGGCTTCATTATCGGGATCAAGGCCTTCGCCGCCGCGGTCCTAGGCGGAATCGGCAGCCTGCGCGGAGCGATGCTCGGCGGATTGATCCTCGGACTGAGCGAGACATTGCTTGTGGCGGCCCTTTCCTCTCTGGGAGTGCCCGAAGCCTTCGATTATAAAGACGTTATTGCGTTTGCGCTGCTGATCGCGGTGCTCATCTTCAAGCCGTCGGGCCTGCTGGGCGAGCGGGTTGCTGAAAAAGTGTAGATCATGTTCAAAAGACTTGGGGCCATAGCGCCGGTTGCCGGCGCATTCCTATTGATAGTAGTCGGACTCTCGATCCGGCCCCCGCTGATTTTCGCCGTTTTCCTCATCGCCACTGTCGCCGCCGTTTATTTTGTCTCGCGCCGCGGATTGACTTCCCGCCTCAGGGAGATTATCACCGAAAACGCGCGCACGTATCATTTGACCATCCTGACGTGCTGCGTCGCTTATCCCATCGTCTTCACGCTTCTGGGAAATGTGTATTGGATTCATGTCGCCGTGCTGGTCGGCATCTACGTCTGCCTGGCGCTCGGACTCAATATCACGGTCGGGTCGGCCGGGCTCCTTGACCTCGGATACGTCGCATTCTACGCGATCGGAGCTTACGTGTCGGCCATCTTTTTCCGCAATTATCCCGATGCCCGCTGGATGTTCTGGGTCATCCTGCCGTCTGCGGGTCTTCTTGCCGGATTGTTCGGACTGCTGCTCGGAAGCCCCACGCTCAGGCTGCGCGGCGATTATCTCGCCATTGTGACTCTCGGCTTCGGGCAGATCGTGCGGATCATCCTGAACAACTGGGAGTCGGTCACAAACGGGCCGAAGGGGATCTCCGATATCCCGTCTCCCGCGTTCGGGCCGTATTCATTCGATATGGGAATCGCGCTGGGGCCCCTCTATTTGCCGCGGGTCGCAACGTTCTATTACCTCATCCTGCTTCTCGCGATCGGAATCGCCGTCGCCGCCCATCGACTTAACCATTCGCGCATCGGGCGCGCATGGATCGCCATTCGCGAGGACGAACTCGCCGCCGCAAGCTCGGGCATCAACGTGACCGCCCTCAAACTGCTCGGATTCGGCATCGGCGCCAGTTTCGCGGGGATGGCGGGCGTCATCTACTCCAGCCTCATGACCTTCGTCGATCCGATGAGTTTCACTTTCATGGAGTCGGCCATGATCGTCTGCATGGTGGTGCTCGGCGGGATGGGCAGCATTCCCGGCGTGATCGTCGGCGCGGCCGTTCTCGTCGTTCTGCCGGAAAAGCTGCGCGAATTTCAGCAGATACGCATGCTGCTGTTCGGCGCGGCATTGATCGCAATGATGATCTTCCGCCCCGAGGGACTCATCCCGAGCAGGCGGCGCAAACAGGAGCTACTGGAAACCGAAAATGAACCGGAACGTGCCGCTGCTGCAAGTCTGTCGCTTAAGTAAATGGTTCGGCGGGCTGAAGGCGCTCGATCAGATCGACTTGCACGTCGAGCCGAACGAGATTCTCAGCATCATCGGGCCGAACGGATCGGGCAAGACAACGCTGTTCAACCTCGTCTCCGGCATCTATCAGCCCGACGAAGGCGATATCCTGTTCAATCCGTCCGGCCGGGCGCCTGCAAATATCAAGAAGATGAAACCGCACCGGGTGACAGCTGTCGGCATCGCCCGCACGTTTCAGAATATCCGCCTCTTCGCAAACATGTCCGTGATCGAGAACGTCATGGTCGGAATGCACTGCCGCACGCGCTCCGGTCCGCTCGATGCCGTATTGCAAACGAAACGGGCGCGCGCGGAAGAACAAAACGTTGTCGAGGAGGCGAAGCGGTTGCTGGCGGTCTTCCGGTCGCAGCTCGCGCCGGTGATGAACGAGCCGGCAAAAGCGATCCCTTATGCATATCAAAAACGCCTCGAGGTGGTGCGGGCGCTCGCCAGCCGGCCCAAACTGGTGCTGCTCGATGAGCCTTCAGCGGGAATGAATCCGCACGAGCGCAGGGAGTTCATCGACGACTTGAAGCGCCTGCGCGATATGGGATACACGCTGATGGTGATCGAGCACGACATGATGATGGTAAAGGGACTGTCCGACCGGGTGATCGCGTTCGACTACGGCCGCAAAATCGCCGAAGGCTCATTCGAAGAGGTTCGCGCCAACGAACTGGTAATCGAGGCGTACCTCGGGAAAAAACATGTCTCTGCTTGAATTGAAACAAGTGACTGCGTCATACGGGCTCACCCGAATCCTGCACGATGTGTCCCTGCGCGTCGAAGCCGGCGAGATCGTCTGCCTTCTCGGCAGTAACGGCGCCGGCAAAAGCACCACCATGAAGACGATCCTCGGGCTGGTGCCGCCGCAGACCGGCTCCATCACGTTTCAGCAGGAGCGGATTGACGGATTGCCTTCATCGCAGGTGGTCGCGCGGGGGATATCCACGGTTCCCGAAGGCCGGCGCATTTTCCCGAAGCTCTCGGTCGAGGAGAACCTGCAGATCGGGGGTTTCAGCCGAAAGCAGGCCCTCGCCAAACTGCGCCCCGAGCTCGAACGAGTCTATGAGATTTTCCCGCGACTGAAGGAGCGGCGGCGGCAGTCGGGCGGAACGCTGAGCGGCGGCGAACAACAGATGCTGGCGATCGGGCGCGCGCTGATGACCCGGCCGAAGCTGTTGCTGATGGACGAGCCGTCGATGGGGCTTTCGCCCGTCCTGGTGGACCAGATATTCGAGATCATCCAGTCGATCAATCGAAGCGGCGCCTCGATCCTGCTCGTCGAGCAGAACGCGCAGATGGCGCTCTCGATAGCCGCGCGCGGCTACGTCATGCAGACCGGCCAGATCGTTTCCTCCGGCACCGGCTCGGACCTCCTCAACAGCGAAGAAATCCGTTCCGCCTATTTGGGCGGGTAGATAGAAGGAAGCTCCGACCACGAACCCGAACGAATCAATCAGGAACCGCCTCTCCTTGCCTGTCACGCGCACTCGCGTGGTCAGGCGCCTCGCCTGATGCATGCCGACGAAGAGAGATAGACGCCGTCCCGGACTTGATCCGGGATCGCGCAAACTTTTGCCGCAAAAGACACATCCACAGGAGCAAACAGAGGAAACGGAGGTTTTTCATTTTTCCAAACGCGCCCAAATGTAACCGCGTCGAAGGAGAATAAGAAGAATGACCGGGTAAATCAGGAGAATGGCCATAAGAAATGCTGCAATTAAAATTCCAAGCAGAGGCTGAGCCACGTCTGGCTCCTGCAATGCGCCCAGTGAGGATTGCACGAGGGAAAATATGCTTGTGATGATTGTACCAATAGCAGCAAAACCCGATAGAATGCGCCCCCATCGCATAAAAGAAAGAAGTCCTAATCCGCCGATAATGAACATTATCGAAAAGGCAGACCTCCACGTGAAGGGCGACAAATGAAAATCGAGCGGCTGTCGCGGCGGAAATAATTTTATGATCATGAACGGCAACATTTGCAGAGAGATCAGTCCGAGACCGTAGAGGATGTTCAGCATCCCGAGAACGGCCGTCGTGCGTGCCTTGCCTTCTCGCGACGGTTTTGGTTCTCCGGGTAATGTCAAACTAAGTCCTCCTTGATCTCAGAAGGAAAAAGAGGTTGGGGGACAGATTTCCTCATAATCAAGATGAAGCATTTTCCGCAGAATCTATTCTTTCCTTTTCCACTCAGAGTGAAGAAGTTGCCTGCGCAAGTGAAGCGATTGTCGCACGTTCCACAGTTCCTCCCTTTCAGCCCCCTGGTGCAGGAGGCTGAGGCAAGAACGGCGAGCGAAAGATGGAAAGATACGAATGTTCAGAGAGTAGATGACGGCGGTAAGGGAGATGCTATCCACCGTCCGAAATATCCCCCCGCAGCAACGCAGGCAAATAAGAATAGAGCTTTGATGTATGGTAGAGATTTGACGGGTGCCATGAGATTCCAGCTTATTCCTTCAATAGTGAAAGGAACCCAGAAGAAGAGAAATCCAAGGAGGAGCCACAGTAATGTGAGTCTGGTCTTCTTGAAACCAATCCAGCATCCTCCAAAAAAAGATGATACGGCCAGGCCCATTATGAAGACTTGCCTTCCTATTTCCCGATTTGTGCCAAGTTCTATGGTGGCGGCGGCAGTGAAGAAGGGCAGGAGAAACAGGACTTGAATCGGCAGATAACCCATTACAGTAACTACAGACTGGCGAATTGAAGAATGTTTTTCTTTCCGCAGCGTCTTCCAGAGCGGCCAGCCCGCTAAAAGTGCCAACACGTCCAGGATGTTGCGGACGAGAAGCTGAAATGGGTCGACATTCCCGCCGGCCGGATGCCACCTGAATTCCTCAAGAATCCTTGGGAGGAGCAGCAGCCCAAACAACAGCCAGGAGAGCCAGAAGATGGCTGTTGGGTCGCTGTGTGCAAACTCAAAAGCTTTTTGTAGACGTCTGCGCCACCAAAGAAAATGATCAGGTTTCAGATTCCGCTTTCAAACCAGGAAGAAGGAATTATCCGTCTCCTTTGTTTGCTCCCATAATATTCTTTTTATTCTTTTTCAGTCTGTATAAAACAAGTTTCTCTAATTTGCACCTTTACGGCCGGCGAGCTGACGCGATGCATCAATCTTCGGGGAGTTTCGGCAAGTCGGAAAGGGGCTTCGTGAATTTTGCCAGGTCAAAAGGCCGCTGGTCTTTCATAACGTAATAAATCTCAGTTGCGACGGCGACTCCAATGAGCTGCTTCGCTTCCTCTTCGGAAAGGCCCTCACCCAAAAGCCTGTCATACGTTTGCCGAGTTTCGGGCGGGTCCAGGTCTCTCAGTTGGTTTTCAACGACCTCCATAATGGCCGCATTCAAGTATTTGTTGCCGCGCATGATTGGTTTCTCCTTGAAAAGCTTTTGCAGGCGGCCGCATTTGGATGAGCAGTCTATGCTATCCCGTGACGGGGCCGGAGGTCAAGCAGAAAGAATCGGAAATCTTCCGTCTCCTCCGTTTGCTCCTGTGAATGTCCTTTCTTCTTTTTCGGTTTGTAAATAACCAGGGTAATCCGCCAATGACTCCTTTTTTCATTCGTGCGCTTCGGCTTTGGTTTGGTCATTCGTGATAAACAATGTTCTGGCCGCAAAGAACTCCTTGCCGCGGTGCTTGAAGAATTCTTTCCGCGACTGCTATAGTAGCGGTCAAAGATTAACGTGATTCCATGCGGTGAATAGAATGGTCAACAGAATTCTATCCGCGATAGTTGCGCTAATCTATCTCATTGCGGCCTATCGGCTCGGAGGCGCTGGCGGTGTCATCCGCTGCATTGCCTTTCTTGTGCTCCCGCTTGCCTGCATATGGTTCAGCAAAGAAATGGAATCATACACCGGAATCATGCGACTGCAGAGCGTTGACACTGAATCGCCGGGATGCCTTGTTATCGCTTGCGGCTGGCTGCTCATGCTTCTGCCGCTGATCGTCGGCCTGATTTGGCATTTCCAGGGAAACTGACGATAAGAAAGAGCCCTTAAATGAGAAGAAAAATCGTCTTCATAGTCGCAGCAACATTCCTGGTTGTCGTCGCGGTTGGCGGGACATGGGCCGCGCGTCTGATCCGTAGAAGCCTGCCGCAGACCAGTGGCGAGATTGTACTCCCCGGCCTCGAGCACGGCGTCGAAGTCAGCCGCGACAGCTACGGCATACCTCATATACAGGCCCAATCGGAGAATGATCTCTATTACGCGCTCGGGTTCGTGAACGCGCAGGACAGGCTCTGGCAACTGGATATCTTCCGGCGCCTCTCGCAGGGACGCCTCGCCGAGATATTCGGGCCCGAGCTGATCCCGGTCGACCACAGGCACCGGGTGCTCGGCTTTCAGCGGCTGGCGGAAAAAATTTGGGCAAACGCGGGCGAAGAGTCGAAGACGATCTGCCGCGCCTATGTCAACGGCATAAATGACTATATAGAAAGATACCCTGACCGCCTGCCGTTTGAGTTTCTGCTGTTGAGATACAAGCCTGAATTGTGGTCGCCCGAGAACGTGTACGGCGTGCTCATGTGGCAGCAGTGGATGGTCACATTCAATTGGGAGTCCGAGCTCGCGATGGCCGGCCTCGTGCATGACATGGGGGCCGATGCGGCGCTCGAGCTGATCGAGACCCACAGGGAGCGCGGCCCCAGCATCATCCCGGAAACTGAGAAACAGTACGACATCGTGCCTGCTCGCATAGACAAGACAATCATTCCGCCGGAGTTTGATTATAGTCTTATCAAGTTCGAGGACAAGGAAGCGACGCCGATACAAACGGCGGCGCACATGGGATTATTCACGGACAGAAGCCAGGTATTCGCGAGCAACGCATGGGCAGTGAGCGGACAAAGGAGCCGCTCCGGCAAACCGATGCTGGCCAATGACCCTCACATCCCGCATACCTTGCCGTCGATATGGTATATGGCGCGCCTGTCGGCTCCCGGCATCGAGGCGGCAGGCATCATGACAAGTGGCGTTCCAATGATTGTGATGGGTCACAACCGCCGCATCGCCTGGGGCGACACGACCACCGGCGCCGACACGCAGGACCTCTTCATCGAGAAGCTGAATCCTGAAAACCCGAACGAATACTACAACGACGGCTCGTATCAGCCGTTCGACATCATCAAGGAGACCATCCACTATCGGGAAAATGGCGAACAGAAAGCAGTGGAAAAGCAGATTCGGCTCAGCATCCGCGGCCCGATCATCAATGAGATCTCGGACCCGCCGGTTCAAGCCGGCATGCCGCTCTCGCTTCATTGGGCGGGGTACGAAGTTTCCGACTCGCTCATCACTTCGCGCCTGATGCTCAAGGCGGCGAATTGGGATGATTTCCACGAGGCCCTGCGATACACGGCCACACCGGTGTGGAATTGGGTGTACGCGGATGCGAACGGCAATATCGGGTATCAGCTTGCCGGCATGATTCCGATCAGAAGAAAGGGCCGCGGGATGCTGCCGGCGCCGGGCTGGCTGAACGAATACGAGTGGGCAGGCTACATCCCCTACGACGAGATGCCGCGCCTCCTCAACCCATCGAGCGGATATATCGTCACCGCGAACAACCGGGTGACTCCGGACGATTACCCGTATCTCATCTCGACGCGTTACGCCAATCCATACCGGGCAGAGCGAATAGAGGAGCTCATCCTCGCGCAGGAGAAACTCTCTGGGGAAGATATGCAGCGCATCCAGATGGACGTCTACTCGAAACAGGCGGCGCACGTGCGGGACATCTTCGTGGAGGCGTGCGAGAGGTATCCAACGGACGATCCGGACTTCAAGCAGGCGGTGGATCTTTTGAAGAAATGGGACCTGATGGCCGACCGTGACAGCGCCGGCGCCGCGGTTTTCTTTGAGAGTTATGCGACGCTTGCGAGAGAGATCATCGATGGCAGAATGAAGCCCGGCCAGTGGAGGCGGATTTATCGGTCAGTAGCGGACCTCGACGACATGTTGGGGAATATCGCGCTCGCGATATGGTTTGATGATCCCTCGACAGAAAGTGTGGAGTCGCAGGACCAGGTGATTGCCGAATGCGCGGGCGAAGCAGTAAAATCATTGAGGCGCTTCTATCGCCGCCCCCCCGACGGGTGGAAATGGGGACAACTTCACACGCTCACCTTCTCGCATCCGCTGGGGCGCTCCGGAATTGCGGCGAAGCTGCTGAACCTCGGCCCGTATCAGTTGGGCGGCGAAAATTATTCTGTCAACCCGGGCAACTATTACTTCGATCTGGACCAAAAGCCCTATCCGGTAATCGCCGGCCCGTCAATGAGAACAGTCATGGACTTCGGAGACGTGGACGCGGCGCGAATGGTCATCACGCTCGGCCAGTCCGAAAATCGGTTCAGCCGCCACTATGCGGATCAATTGCCGCTCTGGCTCAAGGGAGAATCGCTTCCTCTGTGGAAAAACGCAGAGGAGACGGGAGAGTGTGAAGACAAACTGGTGCTGATACCATTAGTACCGACGGCTGCCCCGTAAGGGCGGGTTTGAAACCCGCCCCTACAAAGCCACAGACAACAGTGGATTGCAATTATGAATCTATTCAGCAGCCGACTTGGGGCCAAGCGAAGGGGACTGGCTCCATTTAGGGAATTATCTCAAGTGCCTCGTTGAGCGCAGCGAAATCCCGCGCCTCGCGGGATAGAATGGTGCCTGTCCCCGAAGCACAACCCCCCAGCATAGAGGAACAGACATGGACATAACGATTTTCGGAGCGGGCGCGCTCGGAAGCATATGCGGCGCGTATCTGACGCGGGCCGGCCGAAACGTCACCCTCGTTGAGCCGTTCAAGGAGCACCGCGAGCGCATCAGGAAAGGCGCCCTCATCGACGGCGTGCGCGGCGAGATGATCGTCCCGCTCAATGCGGTCGAGGCAAAGGACCTGTCGGGCCCTCTCGATCTCGTGCTGCTGACAGTCAAGACTCCCTACACGATGAATGCGCTGAACGACATCAAGCCGTATGTCGGGCCGGACACGCTGATTGTGACGCTGCTGAACGGAATCAGCGAGGATACCATCGCGTCGGTTTTCGGTCCCGAGCGAGTTTTGGGATGCGTCGTCGGCTGGGGAGCGACCAACGCCGGTCCCGGCCATCTGACGCAGACCTCGGAAGGCAAGTTCACGCTCGGCGAGCTTGACGGCAGGATTACCGAGCGGCTGAAGAGCGTGAAAGGTGTGCTCGACGATATCGTCGAGACGCTGCTGACCGATAATCTGTACGGCCACCGCTGGTCGAAGCTCAGCATTAACTGCCTGATAGCCGGCTGCGGCACGCTCGGGCAGACCGTCGGTGAGGCGCTCGCGCCCGAGCGCAACAAGAAAGTTTTCGCCCGTCTCGTCGCCGAAGTCATTAGAACCGCCGAAGCCTGCGGAGTGAACGTCGAGAAATTCGAGGGCGTGGTCGATCCCACCATCTTTACCGCAACCGATGAGGAAAGCATCGAGCGCTCGATGCAGATACTCGACATGATGGCCGCCGTCGCCGGCAATATCTATCCCGGCCCGCTGCAGGACATCGAAAAAGGCCTCAAGACCGAGGTCGATTATATCACCGGCTATTGCGTCGACCGCGCGCTCGAAAAACGCGTTTCCGTCCCAATCAACGCGAAGGTCCGCGAGATCATCAAGCAAATGGAGACGGGCGAGGTCATCCCTTCTCCGGACAATATCGCCATCCTCGAATCAGCCGCTGGCTAAAGGCGCTTATCGCCCCGTGGAATTCGAGAGCTTCTTCGTCGCTTTGCTCCTCAGAATGACAATTCTGAGAGAGGTTTGATGCGCGAGTGTTGAGGAAGAGGCCCTTTGATAACGGCCCCGCTTGCCCCTCCAACTGCTTTCTGCTTGATGACGGCAAGATATTGAATCCGTCTGACGCGTGTGGTATTCTTTAAGAAAGAACACTCTATCGGGAAGGAACAGGAGTTAAATTTGACGCTAAAGGCCGGCATGTATGACGGACGAACTTCCAAGGTTGAATAAAAAGAAGGTGACGGTCACAGCCCTGAATGATATTGAGGAAGAAAAGAAGTACTGGCTGTCAAGAGGACCGCTGGAACGCCTTCGCGCTGTCGAGATAAGCCGAAGAATGGTCTATGGGAAAGATCGAGTTACATCCAGACTTCAAAGACTTTTTGAGACTGCTGAACTCCAACGCCGTTGAGTATCTGATCGTCGGCGGCTATGCGGTTGGATACCATGGCTACCCCCAGCCACGGGCTATCTCGATATGACCGGCCGTCGCCGGAACTTTCGTCCTTCCCGACGCACCCGTCTAAAGATTGAAGATATTGTTGCTTTCTGATAATATTGCGCCAGCAATAGGAGCAGCATCTTGTCCTTTGATGCAAGCGGTTCTTTACTTACGAAGTAATTGCTCTTGGCCGTCTTCAGGCGCATCCTTGTAGGAATTGCTGCTGAAGAGTTCGAACAGGAGGGTACGGCATGGATTTGGTGCGAATCATCATCGCTATTTTGCTTCCGCCCCTTGGAGTGTTCCTGCAGGTTGGATTCGGCATGCACTTCTGGATCAACATCCTCCTCACCCTGATGGGGTACATTCCCGGCATTGTCCATGCCATATGGGTAATAGCAAAAAAATGACGCGGGCTGACTGAAACGATTTCGGCGCAGGCCGCGGCGCCCCGGCGGCACAGGAGACCCGATAAAGCCGAGATGTCTCATACCGAATCGAACGCCGGCCGAGGGCGTTGCGATACGAGCAGCACGCTGCCTTGCGACTCTGGCGGCGGGTCCCACCTGACAGAAGGGAGATTCCTTCATGAATACGCTCGCCTCCTTTGTGAAATCTTCGCGAACTGCAAAATCCATTATCGTGATACTCTCGCTCGTCTCCCTGTATGCGCTCTTCGGATTTTTCATTGCACCGTTAATTGTGAAGTCGGTCCTCACTTCAAACATCAAGAAGACCCTAGGGAGAGACGCGTATCTCGAGCGGCTCCGGCTGAATCCGTTTGCCTTGTCGCTGACCGCGAACGGCTTCAAGCTTTACGACCTCGATGGAGAGCAGTTCACCGGCTTCGGCGAGCTCTATGTCAATTTCCAGACATCTTCTCTTTTCCGAAGGGCGTTTACGTTTGCTGAAATCCGTCTGATTGCACCCGATACGCGCGTAAGGGTTTTTCCTGACGGAACCCTCAACTTTTCAGATCTCCTCAAGCCTTCCGACCAGCCGGAGCCCCCATCGGACGAACAGGGCGAGCTGCCGCAGGTGCTGATCTTCCGGCTCTCGGTCGATGAGGGCCGTATCGCCTTTCTGGACCTCTCGCGCCCGACGCCATTCGAGAGAACCTTTTTCCCGATCCAGATTTCACTCGAGAACTTCAGTACGCAGAAAGACAGTGACAGCCCGTATGCATTCACCGCAAGCACTCATGAGCGCGAAGCCTTCAGATGGGAGGGCAACTTGTCCGTCAATCCCGTGCGGTCCCAGGGCAATTTCTATCTGAACGCGATCCAGGCGCCGAAACTCTGGGAATACTTCCAGGACCGGGTGAATTTCGATATAACCGACGGCGAGATCAGCGTCGCCGGCCAATACGACGCGCAACTCGGCGGAGGCGAATCCCGGATCAAGTTGCTCAATGGCCGGGCTACGCTCAAGAACTTCAAGCTTGCGGAAAGAGGCGCCGCCGATCCGCTCACTTCGATATCCGCGTTCGCTGCGACGGGCATCGAGATCGATGTCTTGGAAAAACAGGTGACCGTCTCTTCCGTCAAATCCACGGACGGCCGCTTCGTGACGTGGCTCACGCCCGAGGGAACGTTCAACTATCTCGACCTGATCATGAAGGAGTCGGCTTCCGCAAAGGCAGATAAAGCCGCGCCGAAGGCCGAACAAGCCGCCGCGGACGATTGGGTGGTAACCATCAACGAGACCACGCTGTACAAGTACGCCGTTTCATTTGAGGACCGCACACACAAAAAACCCGTGCGCATAAACCTGGATTCCATCGAGGCGTTGCTGAAGAACATCAGCACCCGCAAGGGAACGCGCATAGATATGGCGCTCGACCTCAAGATAAACGAGACGGGAACGATGGCAGGGGAGGGACAGGCCGGCATTGATCCCCTGTTCGCCGATCTTGCGCTCAAATTTTCAAAGATATCTCTGAATCCATTCAACTCTTATGTCGCATCCGCGGCCAATCTCAGCATCCTGGACGGCGCATTGAATCTGGAAGGCGCAGCCAAATATCGCGCGCTCGGCGATAACGGGCCGATGATCCGCTATGTTGGTGGTATCTCTCTGGACAACTTCAAGGCAGTGAGCCAGGTGTACGCGGACGACTTTCTAAACTGGCAATCGCTTGCATTCAAAGATTTCTCCCTCGATCTCAAACCCGACAGCCTGAAGATTTCGGAGGTCGTCGCCACAAAACCCAACACTAGAGTGATAATTTGGCCGGACGGCTCATTGAACCTCACGAGCATGTTTTCCCGCAAGACTGAAGGGAAACCCGCCGGCGATCAGCCGGGCCCAGACCGGCAACCGATGCCGATCGCGATCAAGAAGATCAGCATCAATGGCGGGGCCGCCGGGTTTTCGGACCTCTCGCTCACGCCGAATTTTTCAATCGGCATTCGTGACCTGAAGGGGACAGTCAGCGGGCTCTCGTCAAAGGCTCTTGCGCGCGCCGACGTTTCGCTCGAGGGCAAGGTCGACGCTTACGCGCCCGTCAGCATCCAGGGCCAGATCAATCCGTTGAGCGAAGACGTATACACCGACCTGATGCTGCTGTTCAAGAATATCGAGCTCACCAGCTTCACGCCCTATTCAGGCAAGTTCGCGGGCTACGCCATCGAGAAGGGCAAATTATCACTGGACCTGAAATACAAAGTCTCGCAGAACGTCCTTATCGGCGAGAACAAGATCGTTCTGGACCAGCTCACTCTGGGCGAACGGGTGGAGAGCCCGAGTGCGATAAAGCTGCCGATCGGTCTGGCCATCGCATTGCTCAAGGACTCCAATGGCGTTATCGATCTGGACATTTCCATTCGTGGAGACCTCAACGACCCGCAGTTCAGCTATGGGCATATCATTTTTCAGGCCGTGATGAATATCCTTGCGAAGGCGGTTACCTCTCCGTTTGCAATGATTGGAGCGCTCGTCGGGGGGAGCGGCGAAGAACTGAGTTTCATCGAGTTTCAATTCGGAAGCCCGGAGCTTGGCCCCGTCCAGATCGAAAAGCTCGATACCCTCGCGGCGGCGCTCTCAAAGCGCCCCATGCTTCGGCTTGAGATCAAAGGAAAGGCGGATACGGAACACGACCGCATGGTGCTGGCTGATCAAAAATTATCGAACCAACTGAAAAATACCAAGCTGCAAGAGGACGGAGAGCGAAAACATCCTGACGGCGTCGAGGGAATTGTGCTTTCCAACGAAGATTACAGCCGCCTTGTCCTTCAGACCTATATCGAAACGTTCGGCGAGAACCCCAGAACTCTGCTCGAGGCGCCGCAGGAATCAGCCGCCGACGCTGGAGGCCTTTCCCCACAGACACCGGAGCAAACGCGCGGAGCCGGAGAAAGGATTCTGAATGCCGGGCAGGGGCTGGTCGACAACGTGCAAGGCTTGCTCGGCCTGAGATCGAAAACATCCATCGAGAGCAGGGCAGTGGTCCGGGAAATGGGAAAATCATCGGGATCGCTCGACACATTGGTTGAAAGAGCGCGCCATCGACTGATCGAGAACACGCCGGTCGAGGAAATCGAGCTTCGCCTTCTCGCGCAAGAGCGGGCGAATCGAATCAAGGGATACCTGATCGACCGGCACGGCGTCTCCAACGACAGGCTTTACCTGCTCGATCCGGAGCTGGGGCCGGTATCCGACGGCGCCGCGTTGCGCGCCGATCTCACGCTTGGCGGATGAACATCGAAGCTACACTAAAGAAGATCAATCCGCTGCTCTTTGGTTCATTTGCGATTGGCTGCACGGGCGTCTTAGGTGCGAATTCATGTAAATCCACTGCTTCTGGTAGATCGGCCACAATCTTGAAACCTATCCTGCCTTTTTTCCTCCCGAATTTGCCCACGGCCTCAACCACATCCCCGGCCATCGCGCTTCAGGCTGAGCGTCTCGAAGTCGCGTTTGCCAACCTCGAGTTTTGACCGATCCGCATAATCCCTTCTTGCGTTAAGTCTGCGGTGCAGACCGTTCCTCTCTATGAAGTTGTATCGAATGGGTATTGCCGGTCGGTCGATCTGGACAGGGAATTTTCCCGACACTCACTCCGCCGAAATTCGCTGTCCAGTGCGATGCCCGGCCACACCGATCATGATTTTTGGCATCTCGGAATGGCGCAACACCTTGAATAGTGAACTTTTCCCGCCGCCGATTTTTTACAAAGTCCCCACCAGAAACCCTGCTCCCAATACCGGAAAGGCCTAAAAGGCCTTTACAGATATCAAATTGAATGCCAAAATTGTTCGAAGGGAAAGGTAGAGCTTCATATCTCCAGACGCTCGCGTCCCTCGTTAACCGGAACATGCTCGAATGAAATGGGAGGAACCAATGACCACTACTGCGGTTAAAGGACTCGAAGGCGTCGTCGTTGCCGATTCTCAGATCTGTTACATAGATGGAAACAGGGGGATACTCGCCTATCGGGGCTATCCCATAAATGAGCTGGCCGACGGCGCCAGCTTCGAAGAAATCGTTTACCTTCTATGGTACGGTAAGCTGCCGAACCGGGACGAGCTGGAGGCCTTCCAAAAGCAGCTTGCGGCCGAGCGGGACCTGCCTCAGCCGATTATCGATTTTATCACCGCGGCGCCGGTCGACGCACATCCGATGGACATCCTGCGCACGGCCGTGAGCGCACTGGCGCTGCACGATCCCGAGACCGAAGACGCCTCGCGCGAGGCGAACCTGCGGAAGGCGGCGCGCCTCGTGGCCAAGACGCCGACCATCATTGCCGCCTTCAATCGCGTTCGGAACGGCCTGCCGATCGTCTCCCCGCTCAAAGACAAGAGCCTTGCTGAAAATTTCCTCTATATGCTGGCAGGGCAAGAGATGATGCAGGTGCTCAACCGCGTGCTCGACGTGTGCCTGGTGCTGCATGCCGATCATGACCTGAATGCATCCACCTTCGCCGCGCGCGTGACCGTCAGCACGCTCGCCGATATCTACAGCGGGGCCACCTCCGCGATTGGAACCTTGAAAGGGCCGCTCCATGGCGGCGCTAACATGCGCGTCATGCAGATGCTGCTCGAAATCGGCAGCCTCGAAAAAGTCGACGAGTACATCCAGACTCTCCTCGAAAAAAAGGGCAGAGTCATGGGCATCGGCCACAGGGTCTACAAGACGATGGACCCGCGTGCGAAAATCCTGAAGGCCTACTCCAAATGGATGAGCGAACACGGGTGCGGCCCGCTCTGGTACAGCATGCTCACCAGGATCGAAGATATCATGCGCCACGAGAAAGGAATGGACCCTAACGTCGATTTCTATTCGGCATCTGTCTATTACTGTATGGGCATCCCGCTCGATCTATACACCGCCATCTTCGCGATGAGCCGCATGGCAGGCTGGACCGCTCACATCCTCGAACAGCAGGCAGATAACCGGCTGATTCGGCCCATCTCCAATTACAAGGGGCGCATGAACGAGAAACTCATCCCGCTCCAGAATCGATAGCGGCGGCGGAAGCGCGACCAATTGGCGGCCGCAGTAATCCATACCTCCGTAGTGGCGGGTTTCAAACCCGCCCCTACAACACAATCATCAGGAACAGATTCGTTTTTTTCTCGCCATATCTTTCCGCCTCTGCGCCTTTGCGGTTAGACAGAGAAGACCCTTCAGGCTTTTTCCCGTCCCTTGCGTGAATAGAAGCGGGACTCGCCTTCATACCTGCAACATCCAGATTGTAAAGGGGTTACATGAGCGCCAGGCGCCGAATCTTTGCTTGCCCGTCGTCTTTGCCATGGGGTATAATGAGGACAGAGAAAGATATTCGCGAGTTTTTATCATGAAAATATCAGCCCAAATAGACGAAAAAATCAGGAATTTCCCCGACCAGCCCGGCGTATACCTGATGAAAAACGAGCGGGGCAAAGTGATCTACGTCGGCAAGGCGAAGAGCCTGCGTAAGCGCGTTCGCTCGTACTTCCAGAAGGGCGACGATGGGCGCGTGTGGTCGCCGTTCCTGGCGGCGCACGTGGCCGATGTCGACGTCATCGTCACCGACACCGAGAAGGAAGCCATCATCCTGGAAGACAGCGCGATCAAGGAACACAGGCCGAAGTACAACCTCCGGCTGAAGGACGACAAGAGTTTTCTCCGGCTCAAGCTTACGCTGCAGGATGAGTATCCGCGCCTCCTGATAACGCGCACGGTCAAGCGCGACGGCGCAATGTACTTCGGCCCCTATTCATCGGCCTACGCCGCCCGCGAGACGTACCGGGTCATCAATAACTACTTCGGGCTGCGCAAATGCTCTAACGAGACGTTCGGGCGGCGCCAGCGCCCGTGCATCTATCACGGCATGAACAAATGCATGGGACCGTGCTGCGGCAAGGTCGACAAGAAAACCTACGCCCAGCTTGTGCAGAATGTGATCGCGTTCCTGCAGGGAAAGAACCAGGAGCTGCTCGAGACGCTTCAGACTCGTATGCAGGAGGCGTCGGATGCCCTGCAGTTCGAGGTGGCCGCCCGCTACCGAGATCAGATCCAGGCGGTCGAGAAAACGATCGAGCGCCAGAAGGTTGCCGCATCCGACCGGATCGACCGTGACTTCTTCGGCGTCCACCGCGAGACCGGAAGCCTCACTGAGACCGGCAGTCTCACTGAGACCGGCAGTCTCGGCGTCGTTGTGCTGGCGGTGCGAGGCGGGAAGATCGTCGGCAGCATGCCATATCATTTTTCGGAAATCAAGGCGCCGTTCGAGGAGGCGCTCGGCTCGATGCTCACCCAATTCTATTCGGGCGGGCACACCGTGCCCAAGGAAGTCGTGCTCCCGGTCGAGCCCGAGAACAGCGAAGCCATCGAGCAGTGGCTCTCCGAAAAGAAGGGCGAGCGCGTATCGGTGATAGTCCCGCAGCGCGGCGATAAGAAGCACCTGTTGAACATGGCGCAGATGAACGCGAAAACGGTGTATGAAGAACACCAGCGGGCGGAGATGGCCTCCGTCGATGTGCTCGAGAAACTCCAGCAGGCGCTTTCGCTGCACAAGCGACCGGAGCGCATCGAGGCGTTCGATATCTCGAATATCTCCGGGCGGCTTGCGGTCGGCTCGATGGTCGTCTTCGAGGACGGCAAACCGAAGAAGTCCGACTATCGCCGCTACAAGGTGCGCACGGTCGAGGGCGCCGACGATTACGCAATGATGCGCGAAGTGCTCACGCGCCGCCTGTCCCGCGCGATCGAAGAGGGCCCGATGCCTTCGCTCATCGTGGTCGACGGCGGCAAGGGCCAGCTGAACGTCGCTCTCAGCGTCCTCGACGATTTGCAGATCATCGAGCAGGACGCAATCGGCATCGCCAAGGAGCGCATCCTCTATCGCCGCAATGCCGGGGTCGCTACCAAGGAGGCCGACAAGATATATATTCCCCACCGCAAAGACGCCATCATTTTGCGGCCGGGCTCGCCCGCTCTGCGCCTGGTGCAGCATATCCGCGATGAGGCGCACCGGTTCGCAATCTCGTACCACAAAAAAATCCGCGCGCGCGCGCATACCCGCTCGATCCTCGATGAGGTCAGAGGGATCGGGCCGCGGCGGCGGACCCTGCTCCTCAATCATTTCGGCAGCGTCCGCAAAACCGCTGAGGCGTCCGAAGAAGAAATCGCCGCGGCGGCAGGGATTCCGCTCCGGCTTGCCCGAGAAGTAAAGCTCGTGCTTTCCGCCACACAGAGCGCCGCCGCAGGCTCCGATCAATGACCACCGGCACCGTGTCTGTCCCAACGGCGGCACCCTCTCTGAGAAGGAAGATCTTCTCGCTCGCGTGGCCGGTCATCCTCAACAATCTCCTGCTCACATTCGTCTGGATTGCCGACATGATCATGGTGGGAAGGCTGGGATCGGCGGCTGTGGCGGCCGTGGGCGTGAGCGGGCAGATGTTCAACATGGTGATGGCGCTGACGCTTGCCGTCACAACTGGCACAATCGCGCTGGTCGCGCGCCACATTGGCGCGCAGGAGAAGGAACGCGCCGACGCGGTTCTCGGGCACTCGCTGCTGCTGTCAACTGTTTTTGCCGCCGTTGTCACCGTCCCGACATTTGTCGGAAGCGCCTCGTTGTTCCGATTGTTCGGAGCCGATCCGGTCGTAACGGCGGTCGGCGTTCCGTATCTCCGAGTTGTCGTTTCGGGAACGCTTTTCCTCGTGGTCGCGCTTGTCTTCGCGGCGGCTCTTCGGGGGGCCGGCGACACCAAGACACCGCTTTTCGTGAGCGTCGGCGCGAATGTGGTGAATGTGATCCTCAATTACGGGCTGATCTTCGGGAAACTCGGAATGCCGGAGTTGGGGGTGCTCGGAGCGGGAATCGCTTCCATCATAGCGTTCACGCTCGAGGCCGCCGCTTTCGTTTACCTCTCCCTCACGGGAAAACTGATGCTTTCCCTCCCGCGGAAGCTCCTCGTGATGGAGCGCGATCTGATGGCCAGAATCCTCCGGATCGGGTCGCCCTCGGCGGTTGAGCACGGCCTCATCCAACTCGGTTACCTGTGGTACATGACGATAATCACCGGCTATGGCACCGGTCCGCTCGCCGCATACATGATCGGCGTCAATATCATGTCGCTCTCGTTCATGCCGGGCTTCGGTTTCTCGGTGGCGGCCTCGGCGCTTGTCGGGCAGTCGCTCGGCGCGAAGGAGCCTTCCGCCGCGGCCTCACAGGGATGGGAATGCACTCGTCTCGCGGTGTGGGTGATGGCGGCAATCGGGATCATTCTGTTCGTGGCGGCGAAGCCGACTGCTCTGATTTACGTGAATGAGGCCGGTGTGGTCGATTATACGGCACTGTTCGTCCGCGTGCTCGCGCTGTGCCAGCCCGCGATGGCGATCCATTTCGCGCTCTCGGGCGCGCTGATCGGCGCCGCCGACACGCGCTGGCCGTTGTATTCCTCGTTTATCGGGATGTTTCTGATCCGCCTGCCGCTGGCGTTCTTAGCGGCGCACGTGCTCGGCCTCAGCATCACCTGGGTGTGGCTGATCATCCTCGCCGACCACTACATAAAGGCGTTCGTGCTGTTTCTGCGATTCCTCTCCGGCAGATGGAAATCGGTGAAGGTGTAGCGGCGCGGGCGGGTCTTAAACCCGCGCCTGCGCAGATTCGTCTTGGAACGGTTGTGATGGCAGGTGATAGGAGGGGAAGTATCTTCAGAACGATCCTATCGTTTCTACTTGCCAGAGATTTTGATTGCAGACCGGCTGGGATATGAACCTGAATATCTGGTTACAATGTAGGGGCAGGTTTCAAACCTGCCCTTAATTTGATGGATGTGCGGCAACTGTACGATTCTATGATTGGGCGGGTTTCAAACCCGCCCCTACAGAAAACGGGGGGGCTGCATGAATGACCACCGGCATCAATTCCGGCGCCGGCCGATTCGTCTTCCTGAATATGATTACACACAGGCCGGCGCCTACTTCATCACCCTTTGCACCTACAAGAGGAAGTTTCTTTTTGGCAATGTTGTGGACAGCGAGATGCGATTGAATCAGGCTGGCCAATTGGTTCTTGCAGAATGGCTTGCCTTGCCTCGCCACTACCCGCACGTGAGTTTGGATGTCTTCGTTGTGATGCCGAATCACGTTCACGGCATCGTCATACTACTGCATCCACAAGATGTTCGGACAACTGCGGGCGCGGGTTCGATATCGATCCGGATGCATGGCCTGTCCGAGATCGTGAGGGCATTAAAAACATTTTCCGCCCGCCGTATTAATGCTTCACGGAGCACATCCGGCACCCCTCTCTGGCAGCGCGGTTACTATGAGCACATTATACGCACAGAAGAATCACTGAACCGCATTCGGGAGTATGTCGTGAATAATCCTATCCAATGGGAATATGACCGAGAAAACCCGTTTGCGGCAGACCCGAAACCTAATACAGGAGCACCTTCGAAAACTGGCCCTGCGGACGAACCGTGGCGTGTCTGAAAGGTTCGCCCGAATTTGATGGATGTGCGTGCGACAACTGCACGGTTCGATGTTTGGGCGGGGTTGAAACCCGCGCCTGCAGTCGAAGGTGGAGGCCCTACTTCGGAACCGGATTCATTCTTGATGTGGTTTCCCTGGCCAGAATCGCGGCGCCCAGTGCGCCCACAATCTGGGGTTCGGCGGGAATATTGAATTTCTGGCCGAGCAATTCCTCGAGCGCGCGGACGACTCCCAGGTTCTTCGCGACGCCGCCGGTCATCGTCACCTCGGGCGCAATCCCGACGCGCTGCGCAAGCGCGCGCGTCCGCTCGGCCACGGCGCGGCACAGCCCCGCCACGATATCCTCGACCGGCTCGCCGCGCGCAACCAGCGAGACGACCTCGCTCTCGGCAAAGACGGTGCACATCGAGCTTATGCTCAGCTTGTTGTTGGCGCGGGAGGCAAGCCTGCCCATATCATCCAGATCGATCTCGAGAGCGCGCGCCATCACCTCGAAAAAACGGCCCGTACCGGCCGCGCATTTATCGTTCATCGCGAAATCCAGCACCTGCCCGTTCGGGCCCACCTTGATGCTTTTTGAATCCTGGCCGCCTATGTCGAGAATCAGCCGCGTGTTCGGGAAAAGGAACGCGGCGCCCTTTGCATGACAACTGATCTCGGTGATGCTCTTGATGCGGCCGTCCACCTGCTCCCGGCCATACCCGGTGGAGATAAGGCCCGAAATATCCTGTTTCTTGAGGCCTGCCCCCTCCAGTACCGCGGCGTAAGCCGCCTCGATCGCGCCGCGGCTGCGAGCGCCGGTCAGGACTATGGCGAAAGAAACTACATTGGCCGACTCGTCAATGATCACGGCGTCGCATGTGAGTGAACCTATGTCGATTCCAGCATAAAATGTCACTGTCTGTCCTCTGCTCTGCCGGCAGGCGCCCGCCCTGCTCCATCGCTTCTGCATTGCGCAGTGCAAAGACAGCGATGGGCGCATGCCCTTCCTCTTTGAACTAACTGACTGTTTCTCTTGGCATTATAGAGGATTTATCTGCAGAGGGCAAGCCGGAATATGGCTATGCAAATTTTGCGCTTGAGATTTCGCGCCGCCTTTGTTATTATTCTGCTTGCCCTATGGCAGGGGCTTTCAAAGCGGGTGAATCATGGGGAAAGGGTTTACAAAACTCCCGTGACAATGGTTTCTTCAGCCTCCGGAGCGGGTGGGCCGGGTTTTTTCCGCTTTAACTGACGTGGCGGAATATGTTATCACCTCTTTATATCCACTGGTTTTATTCCATAGTCTTCGCGACCTCGGCCCTTCATCTTGATCCTCCGGCGTGAGGAAGTCTTCCCGCCGCCTTGCAGCATCAGGATTACAAATGCAGCACACTGGAAACTCCTCTTTCCACAGGATGTTGATAAGTCTGTGGAAAAGTCCGACTTTTTGTTGATAAGTCTTGGAGAATCCGCACTGATCCGAGTAATTCAGCGAATAAAGAGCCTTTTTCGACTTCCGTTCCGTGTGGATAATTTTTGCATTGCAGAGGGGGGATTTCTCCATGAGTATCAATCTCTGGGATCAGATACGCCAGGTACTGCGCCAGCGGATAGACCCGCGGACATTCGAGGCTTGGCTGACATGGACCCGGTTCCATTCATATGAGAAAGGGCACCTCGCGGTTCTCGTGCCCAATGAGTTTACCGGGAACTGGATCGCCGAGCGATATTCGGAACTGATCAAATCGATTGGAGACTCCTTAAGTCCCGAATTTCACGGTGTCACATTCCGGCAGAACGACGTGCTTCAGGAAGAGATGACCTGCGAAATCCGGTCGGAGGACCCGGCCGAACCGCAGTCCCGCATTTCCTCGTTTCCTCATCTGAATTCAAAATATACATTCGAGGAATTCGTAATCGGGCCTTCCAACAGATTCGCCCACGCCGCCGCGAAGGCGGTGTGCGAGACGCCCGCCCGCGCATACAATCCGCTCTTTATCTACGGTGGAGCGGGGCTCGGGAAGACGCACCTGATGCAGGCGATCGGGCACGAGGTTCTGCGGCAGGAAAAGCTGAAGGTGCTGTATATAACTTCCGAGGAATTCACCAACGAGTTGATCTCGGCGATCCAGCAGCGCTCGCAGATAAGTTTCAGAAACAAGTACCGGACAGTTGACGTCCTGCTGATCGACGATATCCATTTTCTCGCCGGCAAGGATGCGACGCAGGAGGAGTTCTTCCACACGTTCAATACGCTGCACGACGCATTCAAACAGATCGTCCTGTCGTCGGACCGGCCCCCAAAAGACATCCCGACGCTCGAGGAGCGGCTGGTGAGCAGATTCGAATGGGGGCTGGTGACGGATATTCAGGCGCCCGATCTCGAAACCCGCATCGCGATCCTGCAGAAAAAATCCGAGAAGAACCATTTAAAATGTCCGTCGGACATGCTGTTCTTCATTGCGAACCTGGTGAAGGCCAATATCCGGGAACTCGAGGGCACGTTCAATCGCGTCATCGGCTATGCCCGCGCCCATAATTGTCCGCTCTCGATCGAGACAGCGCAACTGGCGCTGAAGGACGTACTCGAACAGGCCGAAGGAAAACAGATCACGGTCGAGTTCATCCAGAAGACATCCGCGTCGTATTATAACGTCAAGCTTTCGGATCTCGTTTCGCCGAAACGATCGAAAACGATTGCGCTCGCACGCCAGGTGGGCATGTATCTCGCACGCGAGCTGACTGAGGCCTCGCTGATCGACATCGGCGATTCGTTTGGAGGCCGCGACCACTCGACGGTTTTGCACGCGTGCAAGAAAGTCCGCGAGATGATGAAAACGAATTCGCGGTTCGCCACCGACGTGGAGTCGATCAACAAACAGCTTCGCACGTAGACGATTTCTCCCACGCTCTTCATATTTGCGGTTCATGTATGCCAAAAGAACAAGAGGATAATCTCCCGAAAAATCTGTTGACGCGATGTTGGTACTTTGTGGTAAACTGTTGACGAATTCTTGATAAAGTCGATCGTTCCCACTATAATGTTGATCTTGTTGATAATTGGAGCGTGAGTTTCAGCAGGTTGTCGACACCGGTTCGTGCCGCAGCGATGGGGAAAACAAGAGCTTTCCACAGATTTCGCCTTACTACTCCTGCGGCGACTGCCTTTTATTATCTCATAGTATGAAGAGCATAAGAAGAAAGTTTGACTCGTTCGGAGCTTGCTTGGGGAGAGGCGGGAGGATTGTATGAAACTGGCCATTGCAAGAGATCAACTGCGAGATGCGATCGGAAACGTTCAGAGTGTTGTCTCGACTCGAAGCACATTGCCGATGCTGCAGTACGTCCTGATGAGCGCGAAAAACAACAGCCTTAAACTGGTGGCAACCGATCTCGAAGTCGGCATCGAATGCGTTATCGAATGTGATGAGATGAAGCAGGAAGGAACAGTGACGCTTCCCGCAAAGAAACTGCATGAGGTAGTGAATATCCTGCCGCAGGGAACGATCGCTATGACCGCTTCCGACAGTAATGCAGTTACGCTCACCTCCGGAGTCGTTCGCTATAAGCTCATGGGGATGCCGCCCGATGACTTTCCGAAATCTCCGGACGTGAAACGGGATAAATCTTTTGTCCTGCCGCAGGCTCTCCTGAAAGAGATGTTGAAAAAGGTGAGTTTCTCCATCTCGATCGATCCGAACAGGATAAACATCACCGGCCTGCTCCTTGCGCTGACGCAGAGTCAGTTGAGACTGGTTTCCACCGATGGAAGACGCCTTTCCTACGCGCGGCATACCCTGGAGAATCCTCCCGACGGCGACAGTTCATACATTATCCCGCGGAAAACCGTGCTCGAACTGGAGCGGCTGTTAAGCGATGAAGGCGATGTCACTATCTATCTCTCCGATAACCAGATCGCGTTTGAATTCGGCAACCTGCTGGTCATCTCGAATTTGATCGACGCCGTTTTCCCGAATTACGAGCAGGTTGTCCCGCGCGGATATGAGCGCAAGGTGATCGCCGAAAAGGAACTCTTTGGGGTTGCGACAAAGCGGGCGCAGGTGCTTACCACCGACCGCTATAATTTGGTCAAGTTCGAGATATCCCCCGGCAAAATGGTTGTGACAACGAATTCGCCGGAGGTCGGCGAGGCAAAAGATGAGTTCGACGTCGAATACCAGGGAGAGACCATTAGCATTGGGTTCAATCCCCAATTCGTGCTCGACGTGCTGAAGATAGTCGACGAGGAAAAAGTCACTCTCGAGTTGAAAGACGCGCAGAGTTCCGGACTGATCAAACCGCTTGACAACGACAACTACATGTATGTCGTGATGCCCGTAAGGCTATGAAGACGAATAAACGCTCGCGCGCCGATTGTGGAATAGAACCAGTCGATGAGGTTCTGCGCCGGCTCTTCACCGGCGGCAGTTTTGCCCGGCGCGCAAAGGTTGCCGAGTTGCAAACCTGCTGGAGCGAAATTGTCGGAAAGGACGCCGCCCTCCATTGCGCTCCCGCAAAAATAACCGACGGCAAACTCTACATACACGTGGACAGTCCCGTCTGGCGCCAGCAGATCGATCTTGTCAAGGAGCAACTTGTTCAGAAAGTCGGTCAGCGATACAGAGAGATCCCCATCGCCAAAATCATCTGCAAGATCAATCCTGCCGTTTCACTTGCAAGAGAATGAAACAACTCTTTCGCGGCAACGCTCTTCCCTGTTCAAAGCGACGCTGATCAGACAACCTGTGAGTGTCCTTTCTTTTGCCGCCCGTTTGTTGTTTTATATGCAAAATCAACTCCTAATAATATAATACTTACGCTGCCGTCACACATCGACAAGGGGGCCACAGGCCAAGCACACTATATATTGTATTTGAACCGCAGAACTATAAGCATATATGGTATAAATTCCCCAAGAAAAGCCTTTACTTTTGCACCTGTTTTATGGTATTATTAAATAGCATCGTTGCAGCAAAAACCCCCCGTAAAATAGGAGCAAAATGACGGACGAACGGAAAGCGTATACCGCAGAAAAAATTCAGGTCCTCGAGGGATTGGCCGCGGTGCGAAAGCGGCCGGCGATGTATATCGGGAGCACCGGCGAGCGCGGTCTGCATCATCTCGTTCACGAGGTTGTCGACAACAGCATTGACGAAGCCATGGCCGGCTTCTGCTCGACAATAGAAGTCATCGTTCATATCGACAACAGCGTGACGGTGACCGACGACGGCCGCGGCGTTCCCGTCGATTTACATCCGAAACTGAAGAAGCCCGCCCTCGAGGTGGTCATGACTATTCTTCACGCCGGTGGAAAATTCGACGGCAAGTCGTACAAGATATCGGGGGGCCTCCATGGGGTTGGCGTTTCGGTTGTCAACGCGCTTTCGGAATGGATGGAAGTTGAGGTCTACCGCGACGGCGGCATCTTCTTCCAGCGATATGAGCGGGGCGTGCCGGCACAGCCGATGGAAAACATCGGCAAGACCAAGAAGAGCGGCACCAAAGTTACGTTCAAGCCGGACAAGGAAATATTCGAGGAAATCGAGTTTCGCAGCGAGTTGCTGATCAACCGTCTGCGCGAGCTGGCATTCCTCAACCGCGGCCTGCAGATCAAATTTGTCGATGAACGCTCGAGTGACGAGCCGGTGCTTTTCATTTACAAGGACGGCATCAAGGAGTTCATCGAGCATCTCAACCGCAACAAGACCACGCTCCACAAGGTCTGCTACTGCGAGCGGGAGCGCGACACCATCTATATCGAGCTCGCGTTCCAGTACAACGACGGCTATGCCGAGAACATCTTCAGTTTTGCCAACAACATCAACACCATCGAAGGCGGCACCCACCTCATCGGATTCAAATCGGCGCTGACCCGCAGCGTGAATGAATATGCCCGGAAAAACAACCTCACGAAAAACTCAAAGTTCTCGATATCCGGCGACGACGTGCGCGAAGGACTCGCCGCCGTCGTCTCCGTCAAATTGAGCAACCCCCAGTTCGAAGGCCAGACGAAAACCAAGCTGGGCAACAGCGAGGTCAAAGGGATAGTCGAGTCGCTGGTGAACGAGGCGCTCACCGAGTTCTTCGAGGAAAATCCGCCGGCGGCGCGCAAGATCATCGACAAGGCGTTCGGGGCCGCTCTCGCGCGCGAGGCTGCGCGAAAGGCGCGCGATCTGACCCGCCGAAAGGGCGTTCTCGATTCCGGAGATCTGCCCGGCAAACTCGCCGACTGCTCCGAGCGCGATCCCGGGCTGTGCGAGATTTACATCGTCGAGGGCGATTCGGCCGGCGGCTCGGCCAAGCAGGGCCGCGACAGGCGCTTCCAGGCGATTCTCCCGATCAAGGGAAAGATTCTCAACGTCGAGAAGGCCCGCATCGACAAGATGCTGAACAACGAGGAAATCCGCACCCTGTTCAGCGCCATCGGCTGCGGCGTTGGCGCCGACGAGTTCAGGCCGGATAACGCGCGCTACCATAAGATCATCATCATGACCGACGCGGACGTGGACGGCTCTCACATCAGAACGCTGTTGCTCACCTTTTTTTACCGGCAAATGGAGGACCTCATCAAGCGGGGATACATCTACATCGCTCAGCCGCCCCTCTTCAAGATAAAAAAGGGGAAAACCGAGCGCTATATCCGCACCAACAGGGAGATGGAAGATTTTCTGATCGACGAGGGCATAAAAGGACTCACCATCTCGCGCAACGGCGGCGAAAGCGTCCTCAACAACTCCACCCTCAAGGAGGTTGCCGAAATCCTTCGCGATCTCGAAAAACTGGCCGGCGCGATGGAACGCAAGGGCATTACCTTTTATGAGTACCTGCGCAACCGCCAGCCCGACACCGGCCGGCTGCCGATGTACATGATTGAAGTTGAGGGAGTGAGGGAATTCCTCTTTTCGGAAAAGGATTACGCGAAATTCCGAGAGAAGATCGAGGACCAGAAACAGGGAACGCTCCCGTTCAACGGAGAGGTCGGCCGCAAGGAGGCGCAACCCGACGAGGACGAGACCCCGGTCATAGAATTTGCCGAATCGAGAGAAATAGAGGGATTATTCAAGAAACTCCACCGGTACGGGATTACCCCCGAGAATCTCGTCGCACCCGATGATCCTGCGGCTCCCGTCTGCTTCATCGTGCGAAAGGACGAACAGGAGATCCCCGTCCGGTCGGCATTGGAGATCCTGTTCACCATCAAGAACATCGCCCGCCAGGGACTGACCATCCAGCGGTACAAGGGGCTCGGCGAAATGAATCCGGAGCAGCTCTGGGAGACCACGATGAACCCGGAGACCCGCACCATCCTGCAGGTGAAACTCGAGGATGCTCTCGTGGCGGAAGAGGTTTTCAACGATCTGATGGGCGAGAAAGTCGAGCCGCGCCGCGAGTTCATTGAAGCGCATGCGCTGGATGTGAGAAATCTGGACATCTGATGTGCGCCCGCCTCACGAGCTGATGGAAACATAAGGAATGTACACGCAGAACGAAAAGATATTTCCGGTAAATCTCGAATCCGAGATGAAGAAGTCGTTCATCGACTACGCGATGAGCGTCATCGTCGCCCGGGCTCTGCCCGACGCGCGCGACGGCCTCAAGCCGGTTCACCGCCGCATCCTGTACGCCATGAACGAGCTCGGCCTTACATCTCGCCGGGCCTACCGCAAATGCGCGCGCATCGTCGGCGACACGATGGGTAAATATCACCCGCACGGCGACAGCCCCATCTACGACGCGCTCGTGCGCATGGCGCAGGATTTCAACATGCGGTATCCGCTGGTTGATGGCCAGGGCAACTTCGGCTCGATCGACGGCGACAACGCGGCCGCCATGCGATACACCGAGGCCCGGCTCGCGGCGCTCGCCGAGGAGATGCTGGCCGACATCGACAAGGAGACCGTCAACTTCCAGCCGAATTTCGACGAGTCGCTCCAGGAGCCGGTGGTCCTGCCGTCGGCGCTCCCGAACCTCCTGGTCAACGGCTCTTCCGGGATCGCGGTCGGCATGGCCACCAATATTCCGCCGCACAATCTCGGCGAGATCATCGACGCGTTGTGCCTGCTGATCGATAATCCACAGGCGCAGCTTTCAGACCTGCTGCAGGTGGTGAAGGGGCCCGATTTCCCGACCGGCGGCGTCATCCTCGGTACGAGAGGGATCCACGACGCCTACCGCACCGGCCGCGGCAAGCTGGTCATCCGCGCGCAGGCCGCGATCGAGAAGCCCTCGAGCGCCAGCGGAAAAGAGAAGATCGTCGTCAACGAGATTCCGTACCAGGTCAACAAGAGCAAGCTGATCGAGAGCATCGCCGCGCTCGCCCAGCAGAAGAAGATCGAGGGCATCTCCGATATCCGCGATGAGAGCGACAAGGAAGGCATGCGCATCGTCATCGACGTCAAGCGCGGCGAAGTGGCCGAGGTCATCCTCAACCAGCTCTACAAGCACACCGCCCTGCAGAGCAGCTTCGGCATCATCATGCTCGCCTTGGTCGAGAACCGCCCGCGCGTGCTCGGACTCAGACGCATGCTGCAGGAATACCTCGATCACCGCATTGAGATCGTCACCCGGCGCACCCGGTTCGACCTGAGAAAAGCGGAGGAGCGCGCCCACATCCTCGAGGGCCTCAAGATCGCGCTCGACCACATCGACGAGGTCATCAACACCATCCGCCAGTCGCATACGCCCGAACAGGCGCGAAACTCCCTGGTGGTGCAGTTCGGCCTGACCGACAAGCAGGCGCAGGCGATCCTCGACATGAGGCTGCAGCGGCTCACCGGCCTCGAGCGCCAGAAAATCGACGCCGAATACGAGGACCTTCTGAAAACCATCGCGAACCTGCGCTCGATCCTCGAGAGCCCGCGCGTATTGATGGGCGTCATCCGCGCCGAGTTCGAGGAAATCAAGAAAAAGTATTCCGATCCCCGCCGCACCCATATCCTCGACGAGGAGACCGAATTCAAGGTCGAGGACTTCATCGCGCAGGAGGACATGGTCATCACCATCTCGCACGCCGGCTACATCAAGCGCCTGCCGGTGAGCACGTACCGCAAACAGCACCGCGGCGGCGTCGGCGTGACCGGCATGGAGACGAAGGAAGAGGATTTCGTCGAGCACATCTTTATCGCGTCCACGCATGAATACATCCTCTTCTTCACCGACCGCGGACGCGTCCACTGGCTGAAGGTGCACGAGATCCCGCGCGCCGGCCGCTACTCGAAAGGACGCGCGATCATCAACATCCTCCATCTCGCGGACGGCGAGAGCGTCACCGCCTTCCTCAGCGTGAAATCCTTCGAGGAAAGCCGCTATATCATGATGGCGACCGAAAAGGGCGTCGTCAAGAAGACCGAGCTCGAGGCCTTCAGCAACCCGCGCGCCGGCGGCATCATCGCCATTACGCTCGATGACGGCGACCGGCTCACCCACGTCAAGCTCACCGGCGGAGAAGACGAGATCCTGCTCGGGACCGAGCAGGGACTTGCCATCCGGTTCAACGAGCGGCAGGTGCGCCCGATGGGCAGGACCGCGAGGGGAGTCATCGGTATCCGCATGGAGGAGGGCGACCGCCTCGTCGGCATGGAAAAGGTCATCCCCGACGCCACAATTCTGGTGGTGACCGAAAACGGATACGGCAAGCGCACCGACTTCGACGAGTACCGCTCGCAACACCGCGGCGGCAAAGGCATTATCAGTATCAAGACGTCCGCCCGCAACGGCAAGTGCATCGGCATGCGCACCGTTCGCGAGAACGAGGAGGTCGTTTGCGTCTCATCCCGGGGGATGGTCGTCCGCACGCCCGTCAGCGATATCTCCGTTATCGGGCGAAACACGCAGGGCGTCCGCGTCATCCGATTGCAGGAGGACGATTCGTTTGTCGCCGTCGCCGTCGTCATGCCGAAAGAGAAAGAGGACGCTCTCGCCGATGAGGCCGCCGCGAATCTGCCCGAATCGGAGTCGCCGGGAGCCGACGAAGCCGATTTCGAGGAAAACGGCGAGCCGCAGGCTGAATGATTCCGCTCCGTAAGCTGTCCTCATTTCTCATTTTCCTCAAGAAGGACCTCGCCCCATCGCTTGCCCCGTCGCCTGCCCGGTGCTAAGATTGGGAAAGTGAACCGTGCAATCAGAAAGGATGATGAGACATGTTCGGATTTGACAGCGTGCGGCATTGCCAAACGTGCGGATGCACTCCCTGCAAGAAATGCGGCGGAGAGATCAAGAACGGCGTCTGCGTAGGCTGCGGCAAACCCGCTAAACAGTGCACCTGTAAATAGGCCACATTCGGGAGAGAGTTTAAGAAGCCCCCTCGAGAAAGAGGGGCTTTTTCTTTTTCTCGGTTGACCTCTTTCGCCCCCCGCCGTATAATAACCCGTCAAAAACCGGGAGCGATCCGCTCCCGAATGCGAAGGGGACTGGCTCAATTTGATGGAGTCCCAAGCGTCGCGGACCGTCGACCATCCAGCGGTCGCGATGGTGCCCGTCCCCGAAACCCAAATTGGCATTGTCAGCACAGGAGGCACACCTCGTGAAAATCTGGATCGAGAATCAGGATGAGATACGCGAGATATTGGAGCGCGCGCTCGTCGGCAGACTCGGAGTGATCGCCGGCGGAGAGCCGTACATCGTTCCGCTCAATTACGTCTATGCCGGCGGCCGCATCTACTTCCACACCGGGCTCGAGGGCCGCAAATTCGAAGGGATCGGCGGCGACCGCCCGGCTTGTTTCGAGGTCGACGAGCTGCTCGAGATCGTGCCCAATGAGCAGGCATGCCTCTATACCGCATATTACCGCAGCGTCATCATCATGGGGAAAACGCGGTTGCTCGAGGACGAGAACGAGAAGATGCGCGCGCTCGAGTTTCTGCTGAAGAAATATACCGGCGCCGTGCCCGTTGAGCCGCCGCCGGTGCATGCCCTCGCGATCGTGAACGTCTGCGAGATCACGCCCGACCGCATCACCGCGAAAGCGAATCTTCCCGCCACCGAGCCCGGTTGATTTGCGAAGCATGGATTAGAAAGGCAGTCCGCGGACCTCAATCTGTAACGAGGCAGTCTGCAGAAAAAACCTTCTTATCCGCAGCTTGCGGAGATTTTCACAGATTTTTTTGTAATTCACGGATTCAAGAAGAAACCTTTTAAACAGGAGGGAACATAGACAACGGAGGAAAAAGATGTTCTTTGTGCTCTGTTTGCTCTTGCCTCCTGTTGAGGAATCTTTTTCTTCTGTTTCTGGTCTATTTCTATCGGACCCGCGCGACGCGGAATTATCTCATATTTCGTTTTTCAAGATTATCTTGGACAAGAGTGGTTGCTTGCGCCGCCGCGGTTACGAAATGCCTGAACACAAAATCGCTGTAACCGCCTGAACCAGGATCACGCCCCCTCGTTTTTTCCGGAAAGAAAAACGAAATGCGAGACCGACGGCGGCAGGTCTGCCGTATGAAATGAGCGCGCATGCTCGAAGGCCGCGCGGTCGGCCACCGTCAGCCGCTCGTGCTGGCGCAGGTGCTCGGTCCAGGATTCAACCACGTAGAACTCGATGAACCGTTCCGGATCGGTGGTGTCGCGGCCGAGCCCCCACCGGAGCGCGCCGTCGCGCCGGCGGATTCGCCGCAGCCGCTGCATCGCGCCGACGAATTCGCGCTGCCGCGCCGGGTCGATCCGGTACTCGATGGTGACAAGGACCGCGCCCCGCCCGGTCTCCACGCCGCCGCCCACCAGCGTCGGGGTCGGCCAGTCCATCGCCGGCTCGAGCCCCTCCGTTTGCCGGCGCGAAAGGCTGAACTGCATCGTCGCCACAAGCCCCAGGATCGTGCCGGCGCCGGCGATCACCAGCGACGCCGAGAGGCTTATTGCCTCGGCCACCGCGCCCCAGAGCGCGCTGCCACCCGCCAGGCCACCGAAAAAGATCAGCAGGTACACCGACAGCGCCCGCCCCCGCACCCATACCGGCACCGCCGCCTGCACGCTCGCATTGAATGTTGAGAGCAGCGCGAGCCAGGCGACGCCGCCGGCGAACATCGCCGCGCACAGCACCCAGAACACGCGAACGCCGGCGAAAGTGAACAGCATGCCCGCAAACAGGAGCGCCGAGAACGCGAGGAGCGCGTCCACGTTCATCCGCCGCCTCATCGCCGGCATCAGAAACGCGCCTGCGACGGAGCCCGCCCCCAGGAAGCCGAGCAGAACCCCATAGGCCGTCGGTCCCCGTTCGAGTTCGAACCGGGTGATCACCGGCAGCAGCGCCCGAATCGAGCTCCCGAACCCGATAAACGCCACCGCCCGAAGAAATATCGCCTGCAGCGCCGGCGCGTGCCGCACGTAGCGGATGCCGGTCCGGATCGCCCCAAAAACGCGCTCGGCCGGAAGCACGCTGCGGGTTGCGGGCTTGCGCCAGAGGAACAGCACGATCACGACGGCGAGAAACGATGCGGCATTGATCAGGAAAACCGCACCCGGACCCGATGCCGCAATGACGATCCCCCCCAGCGTCGGGCCGACCGCGCGCGCGACATTGAAGCCCGCGCTGTTGAGCGAGACCGCAGCGGTCAGGTCCGACCTCGGCACCACATCGAGCACGATCGCCTGCCAGGCGGGCGCATTGAGCGCGGCGCCGATCCCGAGCGAAAAGGTGAGCAGCAGCAGGAGCCAGGCGTCGGTGATGGAATAAACCGTCAGAAACCCGAGCACCGCGGCCGCCAGCATCATCCAGCACTGGGCGAAAAGCAGCAGCCGGCGCCGGTCGATGATGTCGGCCAGCGCGCCCGCCGGCAGCGCGAGCAGAAACATCGGCAGCGTGTTCGCCGCCTGCACCAGTGCCACCATCACCGGCGAGGGCGCGAGCGAGGTCATCAGCCAGGCGGCGCCGACGGCCTGCATCCACGTGCCGACATTCGAGACGACCGAGGCGAGCCACAGCGAGCGGAATACCGGATGGCGCAACGGGCTCAATGCAGACGCCTCAATCGACTGCACAGACGGGGCTGTTTCCAAAGTGCGTTCCTGTCCGTTTACGCTTTTAGAAGCTCGTCGTTCAAATTGGCCGATTTCCTCTCCAATGATAGTGAAAAAGGTCCGCCTTTGCAACTGCCTTGACATGAAACTTTTTACGCTGAAAAATAGTCATAAATTACAGGTTTCAAGTCCGGAACCTGGACTCCTCCCGATAGCCTCCACCTGATTTCGGAACTATAGTTGAATAAGAAGAGGAATTGAGCGAATCGTTCCTGTCCGAAATGGATTTTCCAGCTCCGATGGATTCCTCAATAAGATAAAGCATCTGATCAAGGACATTCAACCGCAGAGACGCAAAGACTCAAAAAGGAAACCTGTTTTCTGCACCCTTTGCGCCTTTGGGGTTGAGAGAAGAGTTTTTCTCGGGCGGCAATTGGAGCAAACGATGAATCATGAACGATTGCAACAGATTCTGAAGCTGATTTCCGGCAACGACTTCGGCCAGACAGCCGGCGGAGGCATCGCGGCCGAGCCGTCCGACACCGAACTGCTCGACGCGTATTCACGGGCGGTCATCTCGGTCGTCGATAACGTGGGGCCGGCCGTCGTCCGCATCTCGGGCGGTCATCGACCCCCGGGTCAACCCCAGCCGGAACAGATGGGCGCGGGCTCGGGCGTCGTCATCGCGCCCGACGGCTACATCCTCACCAACGACCACGTCGTGCACCAGATCAAAAGCCTGTCGGCCACGTTCGCCGACGGCGACCAGCTGGACGCCACGATCGCGGGGACCGATCCCGCAACCGATCTTGCCGTTATCCGGGTGAACGCGTCCGACCTGCCGTACGCCGGCTTCGGCGATTCCACTCAATTGCGCGTAGGTCAGTTGGTTATAGCGATCGGCAACCCGTTCGGATTCCAATCGACCGTCTCGACCGGGGTTGTGAGCGCGCTCGGCCGCGCCCTGAGGAGCCGCGAGGGAAGGCTGATCGAGAATATCATTCAGCACACCGCGCCGCTCAATCCCGGCAACTCCGGCGGACCGCTCGTCGATTCGCGCGGGCGGGTGGTGGGCATCAACACCGCCATCATCTATCTGGCGCAGGGGATCGGGTTCTCGATCCCCTCGAGCACCGCAAAATGGGTGGTCTCGCAGCTGCTGATGCACGGGCGGGTTCGGAGAGGATTTTTGGGAATTTCGGCGACTCAGAGGCCGCTTGACAGGCGAATCGCGCGGCATCATCAGCTCAAAAACGATCAAGTGATTGAGGTTGTCACAGTAGATCCTCTGGGACCAGCCTCACAGGCCGGAATAAGCGTAGGAGACCTGATCGTTTCCATCGATCAGCACCTGATCACCAGCGTCGATGACATCCACCGGTTCCTGTCCGAATGGCCGATCGGGCAGCCGGTTGCGGTCTCGCTCATCCGCCGCACCGAGCTTCTGCGGCTCACGGTCGTGCCGGCCGAGGCGAAAACCGCCGGATGACGCGGAGGAGGAGCGACCATGGCCTCGCTTGTTATCAGGGAGCCCGAGAGCATTTACCGGGCCGAAGGCCAGATCGAGCGCGGAACGTTTCGCGGGCGCTGGCATTTCTCATTCGATGGATACCGGGATCCGGAAAACGAGCGGTTCGATACCCTGCGGGTGTTCAACGACGACACGCTCTCGCCGGGCGCGGTGTGGCCGCTTCATCCGCACCGGGACAACGAGGTCGTCACCTACTGCGCCGAGGGCGAGTTCCGCCACGCCGACGAACGCGGGAAGGGGGGTATCCTCGAAAAGGGATGGGTGCAGCACACCACCGTCGGGCGCGGCATGATGCACTCCGAGATCAACAACCTGCCTGACCGGCCGATGCGTTTCATCCAGATGTGGTTCATTCCCCGCGCACGCGGCCTCGAGCCGGCGGTCGAGCAGAAGCCGGTCGATCGCGACGAGCGGACAAACCGCCTCCTTGTTTTGGTTTCCGGCAGAAATCCCGATGCGCTGCCGCTGGCCTCCGATGCGGAGGTACTCTCGTGTTTCCTGCAGGAAAATCAATCGGTTCGACACCCGGTGCCGCACGCCCGCGGGGCCTACCTGTACGTTCTCGAGGGCGGACCGGTCCGCGTGAACGGTCGAATTGTTCCCACGCTCGGGGCGGTCAGGGCGGAGGGTGAGCTGGGGATTGAGATGACGGCCGAAAAAGACGCCGAGCTGCTGCTGGCGGATGTTTCGCTGGGTCCCGCTTGAGGCGCCGCGCCAAGGGATGATCGCGCGGATCCATCCAGTGAAACAAGCGCGTGATCGAACGAAGGGGCTGCTAATTGGTCAGAAGTTGGGCCGGCTCGTCGGCCGGCGCCGTGGCTATCGGAGCATGTGTCTGCGCCGGCGGGCGCTCGGGCATCCGCTGTGGCCGCGGCGCACTCACCAGACGGACCGCCTCGGGCGCGAGGGCGCGGGCGAGCGCGAGGTTGCCCCGCGGGCTGTAATGCTCGAAGCAGTCGATAAAGAGGCTTTCCTCGAGCAATCCGCTCACGTCGACACATCCGCCGCCCTCCGAGGACACGGCCGCAGCCACCATTTGGGTGGATGTACGGAACGCCGCTTCGTCAAATGGTTTGCGGCTTCTGAGCTCGTCCATGTGGATCGGCGTGATATAGAACAGGGTCCTGAGTCCGCTCTCGGCGTACGCCTGAGCAAGGGCGCGGAGCGTGTCGACCTGCGGATTCTGCGGCGAGATTTCGGGCGGATAGAACTCGAGGAGCTTCCGGTCGCTGAACCCCGCCATGAACTCCGCCACGGAGGGAAGCTGCAGGTTCTCCAGATCGGGCGTCTGTCGAATGCCTAAGCGGTCCCGGCTCCATACGCGCAGGCCTTCGAGGTACAGCAGGGGATGGCGCGCGATGTGCATGAGGTGCGCGCGCCCGGAGATGTTCTCGCGGGCAAACAGCCGCCTGCTTGCGGGCCGGTCCCGCTCGGAAAGCGGCACGAGGCGGCTCAATTCACGGAAGGCATATATGGGGTCCTGCTCCCACGAGCTCGGGCCGAGGTTGCGCCAGTTGATCGGGATTATCACCAGATCGGGCTCGTATTCGAGCGCATGGAACAGCAGACAGAAATAGTGGAAGAAGCGGGCCCCGTCGAAGGACCAGTCCAGTACGGAAACGGTTCCAAGCTGCGGGTGCGACCGTGAAAGCTCGCTCTCGAGGAGCGCCGGAGTGCGCGGAGTCCCCTTCTCCGCCCACGGCGGCTGAGCCACGGATGAATCGCCGAGAAAAATGATCAGCCGATCGCTTTTCCGCCGCGCGGCCCGCGCCTCCTTCGCGTCCCGGAACACCACCGCATACGGTTTTACCTTGGCCGATTCGGTCAGGATCGCGTCCCCGCCGAGCGCACAGAGGGCGGCTCCCGTCGGGATGATCAGAAAGAGCGTGTACCACCGTGCAAGTCGCCGGAGCCGCATCGATACAATTCCCTTTTTCCGTACAAGGATTTCAGATAGATGATACCATTATAGCATTCGCCTTCGGCTGGCACAATCGGGCGCAGCAGCCGGCCGGCCGCGCCGCCGCTCCCCGTCTCGCGGAGAAAATACTTGCAATTTCCACCGGATTTCTTTACCATTCTGTTTAGTCTGTGACACCCGCGGCGCCGTTCCGGCGCGAGCGCAGGGAGCCGGGCGGAAGCGCTCTGCCCGCCGCCTGATGAATCCCGGATTAATGGAAAATCGGAGGCATTCGTGCTGATACAACAATTCGAAGTCACCCCGTTCATGGCCAACTGCTTTGTGCTCGGCTGCGAGCAGACGCGCGAGGCGGTCATCATCGACGCCGGCGAATTCACCCCCGAGATCGAAGCATTTCTGCGCAACAGGGAGCTGAAGGCCAGATACATCATCCTCACCCACTCGCACGTCGACCATGCCGGCGACGTCGGCCGTTTCAAGGAGGCGACCGGCGCCCAGATCGTGCTGCACGAAGACGAAGAGCCGCTCTATGCGAACCTGGCGGCGCAGGCGCGCATCTTCGGGTTCATGATCGATTCGCCTCCGCCCGCCGACCGGCTCGTAAAGCACGGCGACGAGCTCGCGTTCGGCGCCGATCACCGCCTCGGCATCATCCACTGCCCCGGCCACTCGCCCGGCGGGATATCCGTCCTCTGGGACGGCGTCGTTTTCGTGGGCGACACCCTCTTCGCCGGCTCGATCGGGCGCACCGATCTTCCCGGCGGCAGCTACCGGACCCTCATCAACGTGATCAAGACCCGCCTGCTCCCGCTCGGCGGC